>NZ_VCHT01000019.1:0-100052 GCF_005862215.1 Rhizobium sp. MHM7A | reverse complement strand
GCAGCAAGCTGACACTCATCCGGCCCTCTGGGATGAGCCGTGGTCGTCTAAGCTACACCACGTCCTGGGACATGATCGCCGAGGCTCTTCGGCGTTTATTGTGTCTGCAGCGGGACCGCGCATCGGGGCACCAGTGTGATTGAGCCTGGTCAACGAGTTCTGATGCAGCCGTGAATTGATCGCTTGAGTGGAACAACCTCCGCCAAAGGAAGTTTGCCTGAAAAGCAACGCGAGGCGGCGGCCGATGTTACTCTCTGCGAAGCAGGGTGCGCTCAGCACCCCACCCCGGATCTATTATGTCAACCCGCTACTTCTCCAAGGCATCGATGCATGGCGCGAGGTTTTCGACCACGCGGCCGATACCGGTTTCGGCCATGTTCTGACGGCGCCGCTCTTAGACCGGGGCGGAGAACGGAGCGTTTTTACCTTCCGGGATTTCGATCGCCTCGATCCGGCATTGCAGATCGGAAGCGCGGTCGACGATGGGATATTGCGTCTGGCCGAGGCCGCTGAGAAGAGCCGCGTCGGCCTGATGATGGACCTGATGCTCGACGGGAGAGTCGGCGACGCGCAAGCGGGCTCTCGTCCGGTCGATCCTCGGCGCTCGCCGCTCGATCCGGCGGAGCCGATGAACACGATCGGCTCCGAGCGGCAATCGCAATTGCTTGGGGAGTGGACCGAATGGCTTTGGCGGCTGTCCGAGCTCGGCCTCTCCGGCTATCGGGTGCTCGGAATCGATCGAGTCGCCCCCGAACTTTTGAAATCGCTGATTGCGGCGGTGCGCGAGAAGGCGGAAGCTCAATTCCTCGCCTGGACGCCCGGCACCGATTTTGCTGTGAGGAGAGCGATCGCGGATACAGGTTTCGATGGATGTTTTTCATCGATGGCCTGGTGGGATCTCGACGAGAGATGGTTCGTCGAGGAGCATCGCGTCCAGCAGCCGCTCGGCTGGCAGGTCGCTTTTCCCGAGCCGCCATTCGCAAAGCGGATCGCTCACGGGACCGAGAGCCGCGAAATCCTCGAGCGGCGCGCCGTCAGAGCGCTGCGCCTCGCCGCTTCGCTCGGCGGGGGCCTCATGGTTCCCATGGGTTTCGAATATGGTGCGGCGACACCGCTCGATCCGACCCACGGCGACGGCTCGGGCTTGCGGAGGCTGCGCCATGATCTCGCCTTCGACATCTCTTCCGAAATACGCGTCGCCAATGCAGAGATCGGCAGGGCCGGCCACGCGCGCGCTCCATCGCTTCGCCTGATCCGCAACGCCAATGGGCCGGTTTCGGCGCTCGTGCAATCCGAGGAGCAGGACCTTCGCAACGCATCGAATGTGCGGTTTGTCCTGATTAACAGGGATCTCAGGAGAAGCGCATCCGCGCCGATGACGGCACTTCGCGAGGCTGCCTCCGGTTATCTTCCCGCCGCCGCCGATGGCGCGGTCCTGCGCCTGCGGGCAGGGGAGACGCGGATCATCGAGGCCAAAGCGCCCGCGCCAATCGAATCCCGGCCCGCCCTCGACGTTGAGCAGGCGATCGCCTCGCCGCGGCTTGCCATTGAAAACATCATGCCGCGGGTCGATGACGGACGCTTCCCCGTCAAGCGCGTGGTCGGCGAGACCGTCACCGTCGAGGCCGACATATTCGCAGACGGCCACGACCCGATCGCGGCCGTGCTGCTGTGGCGGCCGCACGATGCCATGGCCGAGTGGAGCGAGGCCGAGATGCAGCTGGTCGAGAACGACCGCTGGCGCGCCGAGTTCCTGCTGGAGCGCATCGGCCGCTACGAATTCGCGGTTGAAGCGTGGAAGAATCCGTTCGCGATCTTCCGCTACGAGCTGACCAAGAAGAACGATGCCAGGCTGGATCTGAAGCTGGAGCTTCAGGAGGGATTGACTCTCGTCCGCGCCGCGAAGGCCGAGGCGCCGGCGGCACTCGGCGCCGACTTGCAGGCGGTCATCGACAGTCTTGAAAACGCGTCGGATGCCGAGCGCACAGCAATCCTGCTCGATCCAGAAACCTCAGAGCTGATGAACAAGGCTGACAGGCGGCCTTTCCGGCTACGCTCAACGACAAGCGCAGTCGATGCCGAACGCAAGTCGGCTGCCTTCGCGAGCTGGTACCAGATTTTCCCGCGCTCGCAGAGCGGTGATCCGAACCGACATGGCACATTTGACGACGTCATCCCAAGGCTGCCGGATATCCGGGACATGGGCTTCGACGTGCTGTACTTCCCACCGATCCATCCGATCGGGATGACCAACCGAAAGGGGCGCAACAACAGCCTGAAGGCAGCACCGGGCGATCCCGGAAGCCCGTATGCCATTGGCTCCGAGCACGGCGGCCATGACGCTATCCATCCCGAACTCGGCGATTTTGAGGATTTCGGCCGGCTGGTCGAGGAGGCGGGCCGGCATGGGCTGG
The DNA here is from genome assembly GCF_005862215.1 of Rhizobium sp. MHM7A. Classification (NCBI taxonomy): domain Bacteria; kingdom Pseudomonadati; phylum Pseudomonadota; class Alphaproteobacteria; order Hyphomicrobiales; family Rhizobiaceae; genus Rhizobium; species Rhizobium sp. MHM7A. The sequence continues at coordinate 97,638 of NZ_VCHT01000019.1, read as the reverse complement.
AAATCGCACTCGACCTTGCGATCCAGGCCTCGCCGGATCATCCCTGGCTGACGGAACATCCCGGTTGGTTCGACTGGCGGCCCGACGGTACGATCAAATACGCCGAGAACCCGCCGAAAAAATACGAGGACATCGTCAATGTTGACTTCTATACGAAAGACGCGCTGCCCTCTCTATGGGTGGAGCTCAGGGATATCGTCCAGCTTTGGGTCGATCAGGGCGTCAAGCTGTTTCGCGTCGACAATCCGCACACCAAGCCTTTTCCGTTCTGGGAATGGCTGATCGGCGACATCAGGGCGCGCCACCCCGAGGTCGTCTTCCTGTCGGAAGCCTTCACCAAACCAAAGGTCATGTACCGATTGGCGAAGATCGGCTTCTCCCAGTCCTATACGTACTTCACCTGGCGCAATACGAAGTGGGAACTCGAGCAATATATGCGGGAGCTGACCGAGACGGCGCCGAAGGAATTCTTCCGCCCGCATTTCTTCGTCAACACGCATGACATCAATCCGGATTTCCTACAGAACGCACCGCGCCCGGCCTTTCTGATCCGCGCTGCACTCGCCGCGACGCTTTCCGGGCTGTGGGGCGTTTATAACGGTTTCGAACTTTGCGAGGGGCGTCCCGATGCCAAGCGCAAGGAATATGCCGACAGCGAGAAATATGAGATCCGCGCCTGGGATTACGACCGGCCGGGCAACATCATTGCCGAAATCCGAATGCTGAACCGTATCCGGAACGAAAACACCGCGCTGCATTCGCATCTCGGGCTAACGCTGCTGAACGCCTGGAACGAAAACATTCTGTTCTTCGAGAAGGCGAGCCGCGCCCGCGACAATGTCCTGCTGATCGCGATCAGCCTCGATCCGCATCATTTTCAGGAAAGCAATGTCGAGCTGCCGCTATGGAAATGGGGGCTTGGAGACGGCGGCGCGCTCGACGCCGAGGATTTGGTCACGGGGCACCGGTTCAGGTGGAACGGCAAATGGCAGAGAGTGAGTTTCAATCCTCAGATCCTGCCCTTTGCGATCTGGCGCGTTCGCGCAGCGGAGGCATGAATGGACACGATGAATCCCGATAGCGTTGATCCGCTGCTCTGGTACAAAGACGCGATCATCTACCAGCTGCACATCAAGTCGTTCTACGACGCCAATGGCGATGGTGTCGGCGATTTTGCGGGCCTGCACCAGAAGCTGGATCACGTCGCAGCGCTCGGCGTCAACGCCATCTGGCTTTTGCCTTTCTTTCCCTCGCCGCGCCGTGACGACGGTTACGACATCGCCGATTACGGCAATGTCAGCCCGGACTACGGGACCATGGAGGATTTCCGCGCCTTCGTCGAAGCCGCCCATCGACGCAATATCCGCGTCATCATCGAGCTCGTCATCAACCACACCTCCGACCAGCATCCCTGGTTCCAGCGCGCGCGCCATGCACCTGCAGGATCGCCGGAGCGGGATTTCTATGTCTGGTCGGACAGCGATCAGAAATTCCCGGAAACACGCATCATCTTCCTCGATACGGAAAAGTCGAACTGGACATGGGATGCGGTCGCCGGCGCCTATTACTGGCACCGCTTCTATTCCCACCAGCCGGATCTCAATTTCGACAGCCCACTCGTCATGGAAGAGCTGCTGAAGGTGATGCGCTTCTGGCTGGAAACCGGTATTGACGGTTTCCGCCTCGATGCGATCCCCTACCTCGTCGAACGCGAGGGAACGATCAACGAAAACCTTCCCGAGACCCATGCGATCCTCAAGCGCATCCGCGCCGCCCTCGACGCCACTCATCCTGGAGTGATGCTGCTTGCAGAGGCCAATCAATGGCCGGAGGATACGCGCGAATATTTCGGCGAAGGCGACGAATGCCACATGGCGTTCCACTTCCCGCTGATGCCGCGAATGTACATGGCGATCGCGAAGGAGGACCGCTTCCCGATCACCGACATCCTGCGCCAGACGCCTGAGATTCCCGAGAATTGCCAATGGGCGATCTTCCTGCGCAACCACGATGAGCTGACGCTTGAGATGGTGACCGACGCCGAGCGGGACTATCTCTGGGAGACCTATGCTTCCGACAAGCGTGCCCGCATAAATCTCGGCATCAGGCGGCGCCTGGCGCCGCTGATGGAGCGCGACCGCCGGCGTATCGAGCTGATGAACGCGCTTCTGCTGTCGATGCCGGGGACGCCTGTGATCTATTACGGCGACGAGATCGGCATGGGCGACAACATCTATCTCGGCGACCGGGACGGGGTGCGAACGCCGATGCAATGGTCACCCGACCGCAATGGCGGCTTTTCCCGGACGGACCCGGCGCGCCTCGTTCTGCCGCTGATCGCCGATCCGCTCTACGGTTTTGAGGCCGTCAATGTAGAAGCCCAGAGCACCGATGCTCATTCACTGCTGAATTGGACTCGAAAGATGCTGGCGCTGCGCGGCAGACATCCGGCCTTCGGGCGCGGCTCGTTGCGTTTCCTCTCGCCTGAGAACCGCAAGATCCTGGCTTATCTCAGGGAATATGACGGCGAGACGCTGATGTGCGTCGCAAACCTCTCACGACTGCCCCAGGCGGTCGAACTCGACCTCTCAGCCTTCGAGGGGCGCGTGCCGATCGAATTGACGGGCATGTCGCCCTTTCCGCCGATCGGACAATTGACCTATCTCCTGACGTTGCCGCCTTATGGCTTCTTCTGGTTTCAGCTGGAGGCCGATGCTGATCCGCCGGCATGGCGCACCGCGCCGCCGGAACAGCTTCCGGATCTCGTAACGATGGTTCTCCGCCGCGGCCTGCTCGATCTCGTCGATGAGCCGCGGCTGGGGCATGCCCTCAGCAACGACATACTGCCTGCCTATCTCGCCAGGCGGCGCTGGTTCGGAGCGAAGGATCAGCCGCTTCAGACGGCGCGGCTCGTCTCCGCCACCCCGATCCCCTATGCCGATGGCGTCGTTCTCGGCGAATTGGAAGTAGTGCTGCCCGATCACAGCGAATCCTACCAATTGCCGTTGACGGTCGCCTGGGACGATGCACATCCCTCGGCGCTGACCCAACAGCTTGCCCTCGCGCGGGTTCGCCAGGGAAGGCGCGTCGGCTTCCTGACGGACGGGTTTGCCCTCGAGCCGATGGCCCGCGGCATCCTGCGCGGGCTTGCCGACCGCTCGCGCATTACCGGGCGTACAGGTACTCTCGAATTTCTCGGCACGGAGCGGCTCGATCGTCTCCAGGTCACCGACGATATGCCGGTCCATTGGCTCTCCGCCGAACAATCCAACAGCTCGCTGATCGTCGGCGATGTCGCGATGATCAAGTTGATCAGGCATATTTTCCCGGGCGTTCATCCGGAGGTCGAGATGACGCGGTTTCTCACCCGCGCCGGCTACGACCACACCGCGCCGCTGCTCGGGGAAGTTGCGCACACCGATTCCAGCGGGCGCCGCTCGACCTTGATCATCGTCCAGGGTGCGATCCGCAATCAAGGCGACGCCTGGAACTGGATGCTGAACAATCTGCGCCGCGCCGCCGACGAACTTGTACTGAACGACCCGGCGGTCGAACCTGGCGACGACGTCTTCCAGTCGCTGATCAGCTTCGTTGCAATGGTCGGCCTCAGGCTCGGCGAATTGCATGTCGTTCTCTCGGGGGAGAATGCGGACGAGTCTTTCAGCCCGCTCGTCGCCGGAGACGGCGAGGTCGAGGCGATCAAGAAGGCGGTGGCGGGCGAAGTAGCCTATGCCATGTCGAAGCTTGCAGAACGCGAGGAAAATGCCGATCCCGCGGTCGATCTGCTTGCTGTTCCTCTTCTCGAACGCCGCTCGGAACTCGTCGAACTCGCCGCGAACCTGGCGGAGAGCGCCCGCGGCGCGCTGATGACCCGCACGCATGGCGACTTCCATCTCGGCCAGATCCTGGTCAGCGAGGGTGATGCCGTCATCATCGATTTCGAGGGTGAGCCTGCGAAGAATCTTGCCGAGCGCCGCGCAAAGACGGTTCCGCTCCGCGACGTCGCCGGGCTTCTGAGGTCGCTGAGCTATCTCGTCGCCACCGCGCAGCTCGACAATGACGCCGTTACCGAACACGAGAACGAAGTGCGTCGCGACGCCATCGCGCGTTTTGGTCGCAATGCCGAGCGGGCCTTTCTCGATGCTTACTGGCAGGCGGTCTCCGCATCGAAGGCACTCGCTATGCGGCCCGATCAACGACGGAGGCTTCTTGATGCGTTTCTTCTCGAAAAGGCGGCCTACGAGATCGCCTATGAAGCTCGCAACAGGCCGAAGTGGTTGCCGATCCCCCTCGCCGGTCTCACCGAAATCGTATCGCGCCTGGCGGGAGTGAACGCATGAATGTTGAGCGCTCGGAACTTCTCTCAGGCATCGGACAGGATGCGCTCTGGGCTCTGATCGAGGGCCGACACAGCGATCCCTTCTCGATTCTCGGCCCGCACGAAAGCGGCGGCATGACGATCGTGCGCGCCTATCTTCCGGGTGCGGAAGGGGTCGATCTCATCGAAGCGGCGAGCGGCAGGGTGGTGACGCCTTTCAGCATCGCGCACCCCTCCGGCTTGTTTGCGGCGGCCACGGGTTCGAGAACACCCTACCGCCTACGGATCAAATGGCCTGATGGCGAGCAGATTACCGAGGATCCCTACAGCTTCGGCCTTCTGCTCGGAGAGCTCGATCTTCACCTGATATCCGAGGGTACCCACTACAGCCTGAGCCGGACGCTCGGCGCGGTGGAGATGTCGGTCGACGGAGCCGCGGGCGTCCGCTTCGCCGTTTGGGCGCCGAATGCGCGCCGCGTCTCGGTCGTGGGCGACTTCAACGCCTGGGATGGGCGACGAAACCCGATGCGGCTGAGGCAGTCGGCCGGCGTCTGGGAGCTGTTCGTTCCCCGGCTGGCGGCCGGCGAGAGATATAAGTTCGAGATTATCGATGCGTATGGGAACTGCCTGCCGCAGAAGGCCGATCCGGTGGCGAGAGCCAGCGAAGCCGCGCCATCTACTGCGTCGATCGTCGCATCTTCGACGCGCTTTCGATGGACGGATGACGATTGGATGAAGGGCCGGTCCCGACAGGAGAGACTGGAAGGGCCGATCTCCGTCTATGAGGTGCATGCCGGTTCCTGGCTTCGGGAAAATGGCGGGCGGTCGCTCGACTGGGTCGAGCTCAGCCAACGGCTCGTTCCCTATGCCCGTGAGATGGGATTTACCCACATCGAACTGCTTCCTATCATGGAGCATCCCTTCGGCGGTTCCTGGGGCTATCAGCCACTCGGCCTCTTCGCCCCGACCGGGCGCTATGGAACGCCCGAGGATTTCGCCTATTTCATCGACCGCTGCCATGGCGCCGGCATCGGCGTCATCCTCGACTGGGTGCCGGCCCATTTTCCCACAGACGTCTGGGGTCTTGCCCGCTTCGACGGCACCGCCCTCTACGAACACGAGGACCCGCGCGAAGGCTTTCACCGCGATTGGAATACGCTGATCTACAATCTCGGCCGGCGCGAGGTGAAAGGTTTCCTGATTGCCAGCGCGCTCGAATGGCTCGAACGCTATCATGTGGACGGCCTGCGCGTGGACGCTGTCGCCTCGATGCTCTACCGCGACTACAGCCGCAATGAAGGGGAATGGATCCCGAACCAATATGGGGGGCGCGAGAACCTGGAAGCGGTGGAATTCTTCAAGCACCTGAACAGCATCGTTCACGAGCGCTGCCCGCATGCGATAACGATCGCCGAGGAATCGACGGCCTGGCCCGGCGTCACCAAGCCGCCGGAAGAGGGTGGGCTTGGCTTCGACATGAAATGGAACATGGGCTGGATGCACGACAGCCTGAGCTATATCGAAAAGGATCCCGTCTACCGCAGCTATCATCACGGCACGATGACGTTCGGGATGATCTATGCCTATTCCGAGCGTTTCATCCTGCCGATTTCGCACGACGAGGTGGTTTACGGAAAGGGCTCGCTACTCGGCAAGATGCCGGGCGATGAATGGCAGAAATTCGCCAATCTGCGCAGCTATCTCGCCTTCATGTGGGGCCATCCCGGCAAGAAGCTGATGTTCATGGGAGGCGAGATCGCTCAGCCCGGCGAATGGAACCATGACGCTTCGGTCAGCTGGGATGTGCTGGATCGGCCCGCGCATGCGGGAATCCAGCGGCTGGTCAAGGATCTAAACGGCTTTTACAAAAACGAGCCGGCATTGCAGTTTGGCGATTTCCATTCCGAAGGCTTCGAATGGGCGGCGGCTGACGACGCCGTCAATTCCGTTCTCGGCATGCTGCGTTATGCCCCCGATCGCTCGTCCTCGGTCCTCGTGGTTTCCAATTTCACGCCTGTGCCGCGTTACGGCTACCGGATCGGCGTACCGCACGACGGCGTCTGGATCGAGCGGATAACGACGGATGCGAGCGAATATGGTGGCTCAGGTCTCGTCAATGGTGCGGTGTCGAGCGAACCCGTACCCGCGCACGGCAGGCCGCATTCCCTCACGCTGACGTTGCCGCCGCTGGCGACGATCTTGCTCAAAGGGCCGTCGCCGTGAAAAGGTCTCGGCCCCTTGCGGTCATTCGGCGTGCGGCGCCGGATGGATGAAGGGCCACGGGCTCGCCTCCGATCCCTTTTCGACGGGAACTTCGATGAGAACGGGCTCATCGAGTGAGAGTGCTTTCTTCACTATGTCTCTCAACTCGCCAGGGCTCGTCGCCTTGAAGGATCGAATGCCGAAGCTCTCGCCAAGGGCGACGAAATCGGGATTGGTCAGATCCGAGCCGAGAGTCCGGCCCTTGTAGGTCTGCTTCTGGTCGCGCAGCACGTTGCCATAGGCTGAATTGTTGAAGACGATGGCGACGACGGCGATCCTGTGCTGGACGGCGGTGGCAAGTTCCTGGACGCCGAACATGAAGCCGCCATCACCTGAAACGGAGATCACGGCTTTATCGGGATGGGCAACTTTCACGCCCAAGGCGGTGTTGAAGCCGAAACCGAGATTGTCCTGATAACCGCATGTCACATATCGGCGAGGACCGTAGACCGGGAATGCAAAGCGGGCGGTAAAGCCCATCTGGCTGACTTCCTCGACGAAGAAGCCATCTCTCGGCAGAGCTTTGCGAATGGCATCGAGATAGGCAAGCTGCGGCTGCACCGCCGAGAAGCGAGACCGGGCCTCTTCATTGAACTCCGCAAACTCGCGCGTGCGGTCCTCGCGACTGAAGCCGGCCAGCGCATCGGTCAGAGCCTGCGTTCCATCCCTCGCGTCCGAGACAATACCGACATCCGGTTTGAGGCGGACCATCTCGGTCGGATCGATATCGATGCGGATGAACTTCAGCGCTTTGGGCAGCCACTTCCAGCGCATGAACTGCAGTTCAAGCCGGCTGCCGATCCCGATCAGCACGTCGACCTTCTTCCAATATTCATAGGCGGCGACGAAGTTCAGATAGTTCGGATGGTCGTCGGCGACGATGCCCTTGCCGGAGCGATGCGATGTGACCGGCGCCTGCAGCAGTTCCGCCAGCTCGGTGATCTCGGAGCCGGCATCCGCCGCGCCACCGCCGACCATGATCATCGGATTGCTGGCGCCTGATATTAGCGCCGCCGCGGCAGCGATCTGATCGGGATTGACGGTCGGGTGAGGCGCTCGCGTTGCGCCGGGAATGTCGGTTTCCGGGCCGGATTGCCCAAACACGTCCCAAGGGGCTTCGATCGCACCCGGGCCTTGGCGGCCGGAAAGCATCTTGCCGATGACTCCCGCCATGACGGGACCGGCCTCGGACTGATGGTTTATGCGCTCCGCCGTCTTGGTGATCCCGCGCAACGTCGCAAGCTGATCCGGCAGCTCGTGCAGCTGTCCTCTGCCGCGGCCGATGAGATGCGATATGATGTTGCCTGTGATGCAGAGAACCGGCGCGTTGGCGCCGTAAGCCGTGCAGAGAGCAGCACCCGAATTGAGAACGCCCGGGCCGGGCACGACGGTAAAGGCGCCGATCCGGCCAGTGGATTTCGCATAGCCGTAGGCCATGTAGGCCGCGCCCTGTTCATGCCTGGTGTGGATGAACCGGATCTTGTCGCCGGCGTCATAAAGCGCATCGTTGAAATCATACATGTGGGCGCCGGGGATGCCGAAGACCGTGTCGATCCCATGGGCAACAAGAGAATGGGTGATCGCCTGGCCGGTCGTTTCTTTCGTGCTCATTCAGGCTCCAACGGTATGTTCGATTACGACCCCCAGGCAGCCTTCTGCCCTAAGCGCTGCGACGATGGCGTCGGCGTCGGCCGGCTGCATGCCGGCTAGATTCATGCGCCCGGAATCCGCCATGTAGATGCCGTGCCTGGCTCTCAGCACGACCGCCATTTCTCTTGCCATGGAGAGGTTGGAAAACAGGCCGCGTTGCCGGCCGATGAAGGCAAGGTCGGGTGAAGCGGCGGCAAGTGCTGAACGATTGCCGTTGACGCGCTCGCACATCTCGTCGAGTTCAACGCGCCATATCGCCGTCATTTCCGGGCTTTCAAGAATACACCTGACGATGGCGGCCCCATGGTCCGGCGGCATGGACCAGTTGACGCGGGCAAGCGCCGCCATGTTGCTTTCAGCCTTTCTGACGTCATCGGCATTGCGGGCCACGACATAGAGCGCGCCGACGCGTTCGCGATAAAGACCGAAGTTCTTGTCACAGGAATAGGCGATGAGCGCCTCGTCGACGGCATTGAGGATCATTCGTGTCGGCGCGGCATCCTGTTCGAGACCGTCGCCGAGCCCCTGATAGGCAAGGTCGATGAAGGGCACCAGCCTGTGCGTAAGGAGGAGATCGGTAATTTCTCGCCACTGCTCCATGGTGAAATCGATGCCGGTCGGGTTATGGCAGCAACCGTGAAGCAGCACGACGTCGCCTTCCCCGGCGGAAGACAAGGCGGAGACGACGCTTTCGAATGTCACCTGCTGTAACGTCAGGTCAATGAATTCATATTCCTTTACGTCCAAGCGTGCCGAAGCGAAGATCGGCGCATGATTGGGCCAACTCGGAGTTCCGAGCAGAACCTTCGCCGATGGATTTGCCGCCTTAATGAGTTCCGCGCCGAGACGAAGCGCGCCGCTGCCGCCCGGCGTCTGAATGCCGGCGAGGCGTTGGGCAAATTTCGGCGATTTGCCGAAGATGATCGGCTCCAGCAGGCGCACGAACTGCAAATCGCCCTCCGGGCCGAGATATTTCTTGCTGTCCTGGGTCTCCAGGAGAAACTGCTCCGCCGCCTTGACGGCGTGCATGACGGGCGTGTGTCCCATCGCGTCTCGATAAACGCCGACGCCGAGGTCGATCTTCCCGGGATGATCGTCGGCCTGGAAGGCCTTGATGAGTGCGAGCAGGCTATCGGCCGGCCGGCTGTTCAGTTGGTCAAACACTGTCCACCTCCACTTGCATGTCTTTGACCGAGATTAACGGAACCATCGTGAGGAATTTCTGCGATGATCATCCTGTTTGTTGAGAATTGTGCAGATAATCCGCGCCTTATCGCTATAATGCGCAGAAATTCACCTTGCTGGGGCAATGATCATGCTTGACCCATTCGATATCAAATTGCTCGCCGCTCTCCAGCAAAACAGCGAGCTGACGCAAAGTGAACTCTCTCAGAAGGTCAATCTCTCGGCCACTCAATGCGCCCGCCGTTTGGAAAGGCTGCGCAATGAGAAATATATCCAGAGCGTCGTCGCCATCCTCAACCCGGTGAAACTGGGATTCACCGTCGTCGCCCATACGCTTGTCAGCCTTCGAGCGCATACAGAGGTTGGAAACGAGCGGCTCCATCGTTTCATCGAGACTGCGCCGGAGATCCTGGATTGTTACTCGCAGACGGGCGACGCCGATTTTCTGATGAAGGTCATGACGCGCGACCTCGAACATCTCAGCCAGTTTCTGGAAAGAATGATCCGTGTCACCGACAATCTCGCGTCGGTAAAGTCGAGCATCGTTCTCAGGACGATCAAAAAGACGACCGCTTTGCCGCTGCAGATTGTGACGTGAGGGCAGCTCCGGCCGCTCTCACCTGATATAGTGGATATGCGGGCGCGAATGATAGGGCGAGGCTTCGATGCGGGCCTCGACCGAAAAGACCTCGCGCAGGAGCTTCTCGCTCAGCACATCCTCAGGTGCGCCTGAGGCGACGATCCTGCCCTGCTGCATGATGATTAGCTCATCGCAAAACATGGCGGCATGGTTGAGATCGTGCAGGGCGATGATGCTGGTGATCGGCAGGCCGGAGACGAGCCGCATGAGGCCGATCTGGTGCTGGATGTCGAGATGGTTTGTGGGCTCGTCGAGGATCAGTTCCTGCGGCGACTGGGCAAGCGCCCTTGCGATATGGGTCCGCTGTTTTTCGCCGCCGGACAGGTTCTGCCAGCGCTCGTCGCGCTTTTCCACCAAGCCGGCGCGCGCGAGCGCCGCTTCAACGGCTTCTTCATCAGCCGCTGTCCAGCCTGAAAACATCGACCGGTGCGGAAACCGGCCAAGCTTGACGACGTCGACAACCTTCAAATTGGCATTGGTCGTGGCGTGCTGCTCGACGAAGGCGATGCGCCGGGCGATCGAGCGACGGCCGATCTTTCCGATGTCGTTCCGATCGAGCGTGACGCGGCCGGAATGCGGCCGCCGCAGTCCGGCCAGAAGGCGCAGAAGAGAGGTCTTGCCGGAGCCGTTCGGTCCGAGCAGGCCAAGCATCCTGCCCGGCTGCGCCTCCAGCGAGACGTCGTCGACAATGGTCTTCCTGCCAATCTTCCAGGTGAGATTGTCGGCCTTGATGCTCATGATGACCGCTGGAACCGGTAGAGGATGATCGAGAAGAACGGAACGCCGACCAGCGCCGTGACAACGCCGATCGGCAGGATCTGGTTGGGGATGAGCGCGCGCGCGGCGATGTCGGCAAGCACCATGAAGATTGCCCCGGCGATTGCGCAGGCCGGCAGGAGGCGGATATGGAGTGGGCCGACGACAAAGCGGGCGACATGCGGCACGACCAGGCCGACAAAGCCGATCGAGCCGACCATGCTGACGATCGTGGCCGTCATCATCGCCGTCAGTGCAAAGAGCGCCATGCGCGCGCGGGCGACATTGACGCCGAGTGAAGACGCCGCCTCGTCGCCGAACGCGAAAGCGTCGAGCACTCGGGCGTAGAACAGGCAGGCAACCAGGCCGAGACCGACGACGATGGAGACCAGCGCGAATTCTGGCCAACGCACGCCGCTGAAGCTGCCGAGCAGCCAGAACATCACGTCGCGGGCCTGCTGAGCATTGGCCGAGGTTGTGACAATGTAGGAGGTCGAGGCGTTGAAGAGCTGCGATGCTGCGACACCGGCGAGGATGGTGCGGTCCGCCCCGCCGCGCGTTCCGTTCGAGAGCAGCGCCACGAAGAAGAAGGCTGCGAAGGCGCCGGCAAAGGCGCCCGCTGAGAGCGAAACAGCGCCGGCGCCAACCCCGAGAATGACGATTGCGACGGCGCCGGTGGAGGCGCCAGCGGAGATGCCGAGCACATAGGGTTCCGCAAGCGGGTTGCGCAACAGCGACTGCATGATGGCGCCCGATAGCGCCAGCCCTGCACCGCAGAAGGCGGCGACGAGCGCGCGGCTCAGGCGATAATCCCAGATCACCGTCTCATGGATGCGGTTCAGCTCGATCGCAGTCCATCCGAGCCGGTTGGTGACGGCCGAGAACGTCGTCGTCAGCGGGATCGGCAGGTCGCCGATCCCGACGCTGACGCCGACGGCGACAGTGATGAGACAGAGGGAGGCCAGGAGCAGTGTCGTGACTGCTCCGAGCTGCCTGAAGAAACTACCCGCTTCCGTCACTTCAGGAGACCGAGAGCCTTCAGCTGCTCGGCCACCTGCTCGGCGCCATAGATAGTGCGGATGGTCGGGTTCATCGCCTGACCGTCCATGACGACGAGAGCCTTGTTCTTGACGGCAGGGATCTGGCTGACGGCCGGATCGGTGTTCAGGAACTTGATCTTTGCTTCGGGCTTGTCGAGTTCCCAGCGGTTGCGGTCGAGGCTTGCGACAACGATGACATCGGGATTGGCGCCGATGATGCCCTCCCAGCCAACGGTCGGCCATTCCGCGTCCGCAGTGATGGCATTATGTCCGCCGAGCAGGTCGGCTATGAAGCCGGAGGCGCTGTTCTTGCCGCCGACATAGGCATCGGCCGACGGGCTCGGGCTCGAAAACCAGAAGACGTAGGACAGGTTACGACCGTCCTTGGCAACGCTCCCGCGGAGCTCGGCTTCACGCGCCTTGAAATCGGCGATCAGCGCCTGGCCGCGATCCGCGACGTTGAAAATCTGCGAGAGTTCGTCGATCTCCTTGTAGAGAAGGTCCATGTTCCAGAGTTCCCCGCGGCTGCCATACTGGTCCTTGACGTCCGTAGTGCTGAGGCAGGTGCTGGGCGAGAGGTAGGTGGCGACGCCGACCTTGTCGAAATCCTCGCGCTTGGCGATCTTGCTGTTCGGCCCGACCAGGCTCGGCAGGGCCGCGGCGACAAAATCGGGATTTTCGGCGAGCATGGATTCGAAGGTCGGCATCTCGACGGTGAGAAGCTTGACCTTGGCATTGGCCTCGGCGAGCTGCGGCAGGACCTTGCTCGGCCAGAAGGCGGTGCCGACCATCTTGTCCTGAAGGCCGAGCAGCAGCAGAACTTCGGCGCTGTTCTGGCCAAGCCCGATCGCCCGTTCCGGCGCCTTCTTGAACGTCACCTGAGCGCCGCAATTTTCAAGGGTCAGCGGGTAGGTGGTCGAACCGGCCAATGACGGCGTTGCCACAAGGCCGATCAGGGCGGAGAGGCCGCAGGCGGCCAGAAGCGATTTAAGGTTGGTCACGAAAGAAATCCCGGTGCGTGAATATATGCGGCCGGGGTATAGCCACAGGGACTGACTGGAAACAAGACCAAACGGATCAACTTATTGCAAAATCGGAAACGGCGGACATTGTTGCAGAGATAAATGCCACCCAAGCGCGTCTCAGATTGAGTTGCTATCTTTTTTCGAGAAACTTCGCGATCGCCTGTGCAAGCGCCTCCGGGTTTTCCTCGGCCACGTGATGGCCGCTGTCAATGCCGAAGCCACGCACGTCATCCGCCCAGTTCCGCCAGATGGCGACGGGATCGCCGTAGATCTGCTCCATGTCGTCACGCAGCGACCAGAGGCAGAGCATTGGGCAGGTCACTTTCCGGCCGGCTTCGCGGTCCTCGCGGTCGTGGAGGTGATCGATGCTGAGACCGGCGCGGTAATCCTCGATCATCCCGTGGATCACGGCTGGATCGTGGATGACGTCGATGAGGTCGTCATAGGCTTGCCTTCCCATCAGGTCAGGCGAGAGTTTGTCGTACCACGCCAGAGGATCGGCCGAGATCGCCCGTTCCGGCTTTTCCGGCTGAGCGAAGAAGAACCAGTGATACCAATCCCTGGCGAATTTCCAGTCGGCGCGTTCGAGATGCTCGATTACGGGAATGCCATCGGCGATGGCGAGTTTCTGCACGCGATGGGGATGATCCATCGCCATGCGGAAGGCGGTCAGGCTTCCGCGGTCGTGGCCGACTACCGCGAAGTTGTCGTGGCCCAGTCGCCGCATCAGCGCGACTAGAGCGTCAGCCTTAGCGCGCTTCGAAGAGTTGCTGCTGTCTGGAGCATCGGCCGGCTGGTAGGACCGACCGAAACCGGGCAGGTCGGGACAGACGATCGTGTAATCGGGAGAAAGTTGATCGGCCACCTTGCCCCAGGTCATATGTGTCCTGGGATGGCCGTGGAGCAGAAGAACGGCGGGCCCCGATCCGCCGTGGCGGACACGAAGTGAACCCGTGCCGACGTCGACGGTATCAAGAGAAAAGCTCTCGAACATGGGTCAGCTCATCTTCCCCACGAGCTTGGCATAGTCCGAGAACGTCGCCCCTTCGCCTTTGCGGCCGGCGTCGCCGGCAAACTGCAGCACACGGATTGGAAACAGGATCGCCGCCCGGTTGGCACCGGACAGCTCATGGTCATCGTCGTCCTCGATTGCCTTTTGAGCCTTCGAGAGTGCGGCATCGATTTCCTCGCGGGTGAGCAGTTCCTTCTCGACGATCGCGTCGCATATCGAGGCCATCGCCATGATCAGGCCTTTGAGCTGCAGATTGGCGGTATTCATGAGAGCTCCCAGGTGAAGAAAGGATTTCTAGTCCTGCTCGACCGGCCGGATCGTATCGACCGAGACCGTGCCGTCGAGGATGCCGCGCTTTATATCATGTCTGTTCCGATCGATCTCTATCACGGTGTAGAGTTTGTCGTCGCGAAAGGCGCTGGCATTGGCCGTCGTGACATCCTCGGCGGGCGCCGCATCGACTTCCATGAAATCAAGTTCGCGCGCGGCTGCGACGATCCTCGCATCGCCCGGCGTCCGGGCAGCCACCACGACGGTGCCGTGATTGGGGGCATTGCCCCATCTGGGATCGTCGGGTTTGGCGATCGGTTCCAGCCGGTAGACGTTGAGCACCTCGCCGCCTGTTTCGGGCGACGCTTCCGCCGCGGCATCCTGCATCTGCGCCTGGCTTTCGACCGATCTTCCGAAGGTGGTCGGGCTGGTCGCGTTGTTTATCTCTTCCCTGCCTGTCCTCGAGACGTTCGACATGTCGCTCTCCTTGTCAGGACGGAAACGACGGCGGGCCGTAAACTGTTCCCACACAAGCTAAGTTTGGCCGTTGACTTTGGGTTAGGGCTGTCAATGCAACCCTGCGGCACACCCATACCCTTTTTCCAGTCGAGCACTAATTACCTTCTGTCGAAGAAGGGGGATTCCGTGAGCAAGCAGCACAGTGATTATTTGGCCGATGGTATTTCGCCAGACAGCCTCAACGGACGTGACCATAAGAGCATGGCGGTCGAAGACGCCAGCGCGCTGCTCGAGGTCCTGGTTGCGGTGAGGCGCGGCGATTTTTCCGTGCGGATGCGCTCCGACTTGACCGGCGTTGCCGGCAAGGTCGCCGATGCTCTTAACGACATCATCGCGGCCAACCAGCGCATGGCCCAGCAGCTCGAGCATGTCGGCCAAGTCGTCGGCCGGGACGGGCGGACGAGCACCAGGGTGCGCTTCGGCCTGTCGGATGGATCCTGGTCGGAGATGGAAGGATCGATCAACGGTCTGATCGACGATCTGCTGTGGCCGACGACGGCGGTCACCCGCACGATCACCGCGGTCGCCAAGGGCGATCTGTTGCAGACCGTGCCGCTCGATGTCGACGGGCGGGCCCTGAAAGGCGAGTTCCTGCGCTCGGCCGATATCGTCAACACGATGATCAAGCAACTGAGCGTCTTCACTTCTGAAGTGACGCGCGTCGCCCGTGAAGTCGGCACCGACGGGAAGCTCGGCGGACAGGCGCAGGTGCCTGAGGTCACCGGCGTCTGGAAGGATCTGACCGAGAGCGTGAACTCGATGGCGTCGAACCTGACGGCGCAGGTGCGCAATATTGCGGAAGTGACGATCGCCGTTGCGAATGGCGACCTTTCCAAGAAGATCACGGTCGACGTGCGCGGCGAAATCCTGCAGCTGAAGGAAGCCATCAACACCATGGTTGATCAGTTGCGCTCCTTCGCCTCGGAGGTGACGCGCGTTGCCCGCGAGGTCGGCACCGAGGGCAAGCTGGGCGGTCAGGCGCTGGTGCCTGGTGTCGCCGGCACCTGGAAGGACCTGACCGACAGCGTCAACGCCATGTGCGGCAACTTGACGGCACAGGTGCGCAACATCGCCCAGGTGACGACGGCGGTGGCGCGCGGCGACCTGTCACGCAAGATCACTGTCGATGTCTCAGGCGAAATCCTCGAGCTCAAGGAAACCATCAACACGATGGTCGATCAGTTGAACGGCTTTGCCGGCGAGGTGACGCGCGTGGCCCGCGAAGTCGGCACCGAAGGCCGCCTCGGCGGCCAGGCGCAGGTCCCGGGCGTTGCCGGCACCTGGAAGGACCTGACCGACAACGTCAATTCCATGGCGTCGAACCTGACGGCGCAGGTGCGCAACATCGCCGAGGTCTCGACCGCGATTGCCAATGGCGACCTGTCGAAGAAGATCACCGTGACGGTGTCGGGCGAAATCCTCGAGCTCAAGGAAACCATCAACACGATGGTCGACCAGCTGAACGCCTTCGCGTCCGAAGTGACGCGTGTGGCCCGCGAAGTGGGTACTGAAGGGCGGCTCGGCGGCCAGGCCAATGTTCGCGGTGTCGCCGGCACCTGGAAGGACCTTACCGAAAACGTCAACTCGATGGCGGGTAACTTGACGGCGCAGGTGCGCAATATCGCCGAGGTCTCGACCGCGATCGCTAACGGCGATCTGTCGAAAAAGATTACCGTCGACGTGAAAGGCGAAATTCTCGAACTCAAGGAAACCATCAATACGATGGTGGACCAGCTGAACGCTTTCGCCTCCGAAGTGACGCGTGTGGCCCGCGAAGTGGGCACGGAAGGCCGCCTCGGCGGCCAGGCGAATGTGCGCGGCGTTGCCGGCACATGGAAGGACCTGACCGACAGCGTCAACTCCATGGCCTCGAACCTGACCGGCCAGGTGCGTAACATCGCCGAAGTCGCGACCGCGGTTGCCCAGGGCGACCTTTCCAAGAAGATCACCGTTCCCGTGTCGGGGGAAATTCTGGAACTCAAGGAAACCATCAACACGATGGTCGATCAGCTGAACGGCTTTGCCGGCGAAGTCACCCGCGTGGCGCGCGAGGTCGGCACGGAGGGGCGCCTCGGCGGCCAGGCGAACGTGCTCGGCGTAGCCGGCACCTGGAAGGACTTGACCGACAGTGTCAACTCTATGGCCGGTAACCTGACGGCGCAGGTGCGCAATATCGCCGAGGTCTCGACCGCGATTGCCAATGGTGATCTGTCGAAGAAAATCACGGTGTCGGTTTCGGGTGAAATCCTTGAGCTCAAGGAAACGCTGAACACGATGGTGGACCAGCTGAACCGCTTCGCCTCGGAAGTCACACGCGTGGCGCGCGAAGTCGGCACCGAAGGCAAGCTCGGCGGCCAGGCGCAGGTGCCGGGGGTCGCGGGCACCTGGAAGGATCTCACCGAAAACGTCAACTCCATGGCCTCGAACCTCACCGGACAGGTGAGAAACATTGCCGAAGTCACAACCGCGGTGGCGCGCGGCGACCTGTCGCGCAAGATTACCGTCGACGTGAAGGGAGAAATCCTCGAACTGAAAAACACCATCAACACCATGGTGGACCAGCTCAACGCCTTTGCCGGCGAGGTCACGCGCGTCGCCCGCGAGGTCGGCACGGAAGGCAAGCTCGGCGGCCAGGCGCAGGTCTCGGGCGTCGCCGGCACCTGGAAGGATCTCACCGACAGCGTCAACTCGATGGCCGGCAATCTGACGGCGCAGGTGCGCAATATCGCCGAGGTGGCGACCGCGATCGCCAATGGCGACCTGTCGCGCAAGATTACCGTCGACGTGCGCGGCGAAATCCTGCTGCTGAAGGACACTTTGAACACCATGGTCGATCAGCTTCGCTCCTTTGCCGGCGAAGTGACGCGTGTTGCCCGCGAAGTGGGCACCGATGGCCGGCTCGGCGGTCAGGCCGTCGTTCCCGGTGTCGCCGGCACCTGGAAGGATCTGACCGACAACGTCAATCTGCTCGCCGCCAATCTTACGACCCAGGTACGCAACATCGCCGAAGTCACGACGGCCGTGGCGCGCGGGGACCTCTCGCGCAAGATCACCGTCGACGTGAAGGGAGAAATTCTCGAACTCAAGAACACCATCAACACGATGGTGGATCAGCTCAATGCCTTCGCCGGTGAAGTGACCCGCGTGGCCCGCGAAGTCGGCACTGAAGGCAAGCTTGGCGGCCAGGCGCAGGTGCCCGGCGTCGCCGGCACCTGGAAGGATCTGACCGACACCGTCAACGTCATGGCCGCCAACCTGACCGAACAGGTGCGCGGCATCGTCAAGGTGGTGACGGCGGTCGCGAACGGCGACCTCAAGCAGAACCTCACCGTTGCCTCCAAGGGCGAGGTGGCAGCACTTGCCGAAACCATCAACAACATGACCAACACCCTTGCGACCTTTGCCGATCAGGTGACCACGGTGGCGCGTGAGGTCGGCGTCGAAGGCCGTCTCGGCGGCCAGGCGAACGTTCCCGGCACGGCCGGCACCTGGAAGGACCTGACCGGCAACGTCAATCTGCTTGCCGCCAACCTGACGACGCAGGTTCGCGCCATCGCCGAGGTCGCCACCGCCGTCACCAAGGGCGACCTGACGCGCTCGATCAAGGTCGATGCGCGCGGCGAAGTGGCCGAGCTCAAGGACAACATCAACACGATGATCGACAACCTGCGCCTGACGACGGAG
Organism: Rhizobium sp. MHM7A; assembly: GCF_005862215.1. Taxonomy (NCBI): domain Bacteria; kingdom Pseudomonadati; phylum Pseudomonadota; class Alphaproteobacteria; order Hyphomicrobiales; family Rhizobiaceae; genus Rhizobium; species Rhizobium sp. MHM7A. The sequence continues at coordinate 79,277 of NZ_VCHT01000019.1, read as the reverse complement.
CGCAACACCGAGCAGGACTGGCTGAAGACCAACTTGGCGCGCTTCACCAACATGCTGCAGGGCCAGCGCGACCTGACGCTGGTCGGCAAGATGCTGCTGTCGGAGCTGGCACCGCTGGTCGGCGCGCATCAGGGCGTCATCTACCAGGTGGATGCAGATGAGGAGCAGCCGTTCCTGTCGCTGCTGTCGGTCTATGCGCAGGGCGTCGAGGCGGCGCATCCGCTGCGGCTCGATTTCGGCCAGGGCCTCGTCGGCCAATGTGCCAGCGATGCCCGCCGCATCCTCGTCACCGATCTTCCCGACAATGTCGTTCCGATCAGCTCCGGCGTGTTCACGACGCTGCCGCGAAGCGCGATCGTCCTGCCTGTGCATTTCGAGGGGCAGGTGAAGGCGGTGATCGAGCTTGCCTCCGCCGGCGAATTTACCGAGCTGCAGCTTTCCTTCCTCGATCAACTGACGACGTCAATCGGCATCGTGCTCAATTCGATCGAAGCGACGATGCAGACCGAAGGCCTGCTCAAACAGTCCCAGCAGCTCGCCGCCGAGCTGCAGACTCAGCAGCGCGAGCTGCAGCAGACCAACGAACAGCTCGGCCAGAAGGCGCAGCAGCTCGAGGAACGCAACGTCGAAGTGGAGGCGAAGAACCAGGAGATCGAGCAGGCGCGGCGCGCGCTGGAGGAAAAGGCGACTGAACTGGCGCTGACTTCGAAATACAAGTCCGAATTCCTCGCCAACATGTCGCACGAGTTGCGCACGCCGCTGAATTCGATCCTGATCCTCGGCCAGCAGCTCGGCGAAAACCCTGACGGCAACCTGTCGGCCAAGCAGGTCGAGTTCGCAAAGACGATCCATGGGGCCGGCACCGATCTGCTCAACCTCATCAGCGATATTCTCGATCTGTCGAAGATCGAGTCCGGCACGGTCTCGGTCGATGCCGAGGAGATCTTCGTCAGCAACCTCCTCGAAGTGACGGCGCGGCCGTTCCGGCACGAGGCAGAAAACCGCAACCTGTCCTTCGCGGTCGAGATCGGCGCCGAGGTGACGAAGAGCATCATCACGGACTCGAAGCGTCTGCAGCAGATCCTCAAGAACCTGCTCTCGAACGCGTTCAAGTTCACGGCGCAGGGCGGCGTCACGCTGCGCGTCACGTCGGTGAGGAGCGGTTGGTCGCCGGATCATCCCTCGCTTCGGCACGCGCCTTCCGTCATGGCCTTCGAAGTGGTCGATACCGGCATCGGCATACCGCCTGAGAAGCAGCGCATCATCTTCGAGGCGTTCCAACAGGCGGATGCCTCGACCAGCCGCAAGTATGGCGGCACCGGCCTGGGGCTGGCGATCAGCCGCGAACTGGCGAACCTGCTGGGCGGCGAGATCCAGCTGCGCAGCACGCCCGGCGTCGGCAGCACCTTCGTGCTCTACTTGCCACTCACCTATGTCGGCGCCGGCGCGGTGGCGCCGAAGCCAGCTCCGGCAGCGGCGAACGTCGTGGAATTTGCCGAGGCGGCTGCCCGCCGGGCTGAGAAACCGGTCGAACACGTCGCGGACGACCGTCACCGGATCGAGGCCGGCGACTCCGTGCTGCTCATCGTCGAAGACGATGCGCATTACGCCCGAGTCCTCGTGGATCTCGCCCGCGACAACGGCTTCAAGGTGCTGGTCGCCATGCGTGGCGGCGATGCGCTCGCGCTTGCGCAGGAATACAAGCCTTCAGCGATCTCGCTCGATATCTTCCTGCCCGACATGCTCGGCTGGACGGTGCTGAGCCAGCTCAAGCAGAATCCAGAGACGCGGCATATTCCGGTGCAGATCATCAGCCTCGACGAGGACCGCCAGCATGGGCTGACCCGCGGCGCCTTTGCCTTCATGAGCAAGCCGACGACGCCGGAAGGCCTCGGCAAGGCGCTGTCGCGGCTCAAGGCCTATGCCGAGCCGCGCCGTAAACAGCTTCTGCTCGTGGAGGACAACGAGGCCGAACGCCTGAGCGTCACCGCCCTTCTCGGGCACGACGACATCGACATAACGAGCGTCGGCTCCGGGTCGGAGGCGCTCGCCGTTCTCCGGCAAGGCGCCGCCGACTGTGTCGTGCTCGACCTCACGCTCCCCGATATGTCGGGCTTCGAAGTGCTGGAGCAAATACGCGACGACGATGGGATCGCCGAGGTTCCGGTGGTCGTGTTCACCGGGCGGGAGCTTTCGCCCGAAGAGGATGCGACGCTGCACAGCATGGCCCGCAGCGTCGTGGTGAAGGGTGTGGAGTCGCCCGAGCGGCTGCTCGATGAAACGGCGCTGTTCCTGCACCGGGTCGTTGCCGACCTGCCGGCTGCAAAGCAGGCGACGCTGCAGGAGCTGCACAGCTCGGACGAGGATCTCGTCGGCGAGACCGTGCTGCTCGTCGATGACGATGCCCGCAACATCTTCGCGCTGAGCAGCGTGCTCGAACGTCGCGGCATGAAGGTGCTGACCGCGACGACGGGTACCGAGGCGATCGACGTCATCAACAACGAGCCCTCCGTCGCCATCGTGCTGATGGATATCATGATGCCCGGGATGGACGGCTATGAGACGATGCAGGTGATCCGATCGGAGCCCCGATTCCGGCGGCTGCCGATCCTGGCGCTGACGGCCAAGGCGATGAAGGGAGACCGGGAGAAATGCCTGGAAGCCGGCGCGTCGGATTATCTGGCGAAGCCCGTCAACACCGAGCAGCTCCTGTCGGCTCTGCGCATGTGGCTGCACCGCTGAGGAAACGGCCATGAACCCCGTCAACATCCTCCTCGTCGACGACCAACCCGCCAAACTGCTAAGCTACGAGGTCATTCTCGAAGAGCTCGACGAAAATCTGATCAAGGCGCAATCGGCGCGCGAAGCCTTCGAGCACCTGTTGCGCACCGAAATCGCCGTGATCCTCGTGGACGTCTGCATGCCCGAGCAGGACGGATTCGAGCTGGTTGGCATGATCCGCCAGCATCCGCGCTATCAGAACACGCCGATCATCTTCGTCTCCGCCGTGATGCTCGGCGAACCGGACCGGTTGCGCGGCTATGCGGTCGGTGCCGTCGACTACGTCTCAGTCCCTATCGTGCCCGAGGTGCTGAGAGCCAAAGTCAGGGTCTTTGCCGATCTCTACAGGAAGACGCGGGAGCTGGAGCGCCTGAATGCCGAGCTGGAGGCCAGGGTGCATCAGCGCACCGCCGAGCTCGAAGCCTCGGCAGCGCAGTTGCGTCAACTGAACGAGGAGCTCGAGCACCGCATCGACCAAAGAACACGCGAGCGCGAAGAGGCGCTGGCACAGCTCTTCGAGGCACAGAAGCTCGATACGATCGGCCACCTTACAGGCGGCGTGGCGCATGACTTCAACAATCTTCTCATGGCAGTGCTCGGCAGCCTCAGTCTGCTAAAAAAGCGGCTTCCTGCGGATGAGCGCAGCGAACGCCTCGTGACGAACGCTATCCAGGCGGCCGAACGCGGTACGGCGCTTACCCAGCGCCTGCTTGCCTTCGCTCGCCGACAGGAGCTGAAGCCGCAGGCGGTCGACTTCCTCCGGCTGTTCGAAAATGTCGAGGATCTGCTCGCCAAGGCGGTCGGACCGCGCATCGAGATCCGAAAGAACATCCCGGCTGATCTGGAGCCGTTGCTGGTGGACAGCAACCAACTGGAGCTGGCGCTACTGAACCTTTTCGTCAATGCGCGGGATGCGCTCGAAAGTGGCGGTGCGGTGACGGTGGCTGCGGCGGCCGAGGAGGCCCGGCCGGCTGGTCTTGCAGGCGGAAATTACATCAGGATATCGGTCTCGGACGATGGGGAGGGAATGGACGAGGCGACGGTCCTGCGCGCGGCCGAGCCATTCTTCACCACCAAGGGGATCGGCAAGGGCACGGGTCTCGGCCTGTCGATGGTGCATGGCCTCGCCGCGCAATCGGGAGGTTCCATCCAGATCTCGAGTGCAAGAGGGAAGGGCACGACCGTCTCCCTGTGGCTGCCGGTCGCGGAGAGCATTGCCAGGGCGCAGCCAGCGGCCGTGCCTGCGGCCGTAGAACCTTTGAAGCCGGTCTCGCGATCGCTCGCCATCCTCGTCGTCGATGACGATGCGCTCGTCAGGACCGGAACTGTGGCAATGTTGGAGGATCTCGGACACCTGCCGCGGGAGGCGGCTTCCGCTTCCCAGGCTCTGGAATTCCTCGCCGGCGGACAGGAGTGTGACCTCGTCATCACCGATCATGCCATGCCGGGCATGACGGGCGCCGAGCTCGCGCGTCACCTTCGAACCGCCTTTCCCGACCTGCCGGTGATCCTCGCCTCCGGCTATGTCGAGCTTACCGAGGATCAGGGGCTCGGCCGGATGCTCAGGATGACGAAGCCATTCACGCAGGAGCAGCTCCAGGCGGCCATGGACGAAGCATTGAGGGACAAGGTCGCAGCGGCGTGATGATCAAGCCCCGCGGCTGGCGGGAGCTGGCGTGGTTGGAGGTGATCAGTTCCATGTGTCATCGCCCGCTTCCAGGAGATGATCAGGACATAGGAGCCGTTCCGCTGCGGGTGATTCCAGCGCCCAGCGTCATACCCATTCGTCGGATGGTTGAAGCAAAACCGTGTTCCAAGCGGAATACGAAAGGTTGCTCTTTGTCGGCGTTAAACTTTCAGCATCAACGAGACCTACGCCGCGGCCGATCCGGATTTGCGCCGCCCGCTGATGAGATCTCGCTGCGCGCCCATTTGCCCGGCCGAAACTTTTTGCCCCGACAAAAGTTACTCAAACCCATCTCACTTCACCGAAGGCTTTCCCTTGACCAAAACGATGTTCGGCCCCGCATTCACCAAAGACGGCGTTCAGTTTCGCCTTTGGGCTCCTCTGCTTGAAAGCGTGTCACTGAAAATCGAAGGCTCTGATCCGCGCCCGATGCAAGCGGCCGAAGATGGCTGGCATCGGTGCACGGCCGCGGACGCCGGTCCCGGCGCCCACTATCGCTTCATTCTGCCGAACGGTCTCGAAATTCCCGATCCTGCCTCGCGCTTCCAGCCGCGGGATGTGCATGGTCCGAGCGAAGTGGTCGATCTTGCTGCCTATCGCTGGAACACGCGCCAATGGGCCGGCCGGCCCTGGGAGGAGATGGTCATCTACGAACTGCATGTGGGCTGCTTCACACCGCAGGGGACCTTCAAGGCCGCGATCGAGCGTCTCGACCATCTGGGGGAACTGGGCGTGACGGCGCTGCAGATCATGCCGCTCAGCGACTTCCCGGGGCGCTACAACTGGGGTTATGACGGCGTTCTTCCTTACGCGCCCGATAGCAGTTACGGCCGGCCGGAAGATCTCATGGCGCTGGTGGATGCGGCGCACGAGCGTGGCATCTCGGTATTCCTCGACGCGGTTTACAATCACTTTGGGCCTGACGGGAACTATATCCCCTCCTACGCCCCGCTCTTTACCGATCATCACAAGACGCCGTGGGGCCACGGTATCAATTATGACGGCGACGGCTCCGAGATGATCCGCGAATTCATCATCGAGAACGCCATCTATTGGATCAGCGAGTTCAGGCTCGACGGGTTTCGCTTCGACGCCGTCCACGCCATCAAGGACGACAGCTCTGAGCATCTTCTTCACGCGCTTGCACGCCGCGTCAGGGCGGCGGCCGGTGACCGGCATGTTCATCTGATCGTGGAAAACGAGGAGAATGACAGTGAGCTCCTGACGCGTGACGCGGGCGGCGAGGCCAGGCTGTTCACGGCTCAATGGAACGATGACGTCCACCATGTGCTGCATGTTGCTGCAACGGGTGAAACCTTCGGCTACTATGCCGACTATGTCGGTGACAGCGGCAAGCTCGGTCGGGCGCTAGCCGAAGGCTTCGTGTTCCAAGGCGAGCACATGCCGTATCGAGGTGGAAGCCGCGGCAGGCCGAGCGGCCACCTGCCGACCACCGCTTTTGTGTCCTTTATCCAGAACCATGACCAGATCGGCAACCGGGCACTGGGGGACCGGATTATGGCTTCGAGCCCGGCCGAGGCCGTCAAGGCCGTCACATCGATCTACTTGCTGGCGCCGCAGATACCGATGCTGTTCATGGGCGAGGAATGGGGTGCGAGAGAGCCTTTTCCGTTTTTCTGTGATTTTGACGAGGATTTGAACGAGAAGGTCAGGAAGGGCAGGCGCGAAGAGCTTTCACGCCTGCCAGGCTTCGACGCCGACGAGTTTCTCGACCCGCCAGCACAGTCGACCTTTGCGGCTGCCAAGCTCGACTGGTCCAAACCCTCAGCGGAAATGCTTGAGTTCTATAGGACGCTTCTCAAGCTCCGGCATAAACGGATCGTACCCCTGCTGAAAGGCGCCGGGGGCGGAAACGCGGCCTATCATTCGGCGGGTGCAACGCTCGCGGTGGATTGGAACCTCGCCGGTAACCGGCGCCTTCATCTGGATGCCAATCTCGGCAGCGAGGCGGCGCCGCTTCTCCGGCGGCGCCAAGAGGGCGAAACGATCTTCCACCTCGGCAGCGATAGAGGACAATTGGTGCCCTGGACGGTGATCTGGAGAATCTCGAAAAGTGAGGGCCTGGCATGAAGGCGATCGGACGATGAAATCCGCTGAGCTCGACAAGCTCGCCCGGCGATACGGGATCAGCCCGACCCGGCCCAGTCCGGACGATCGGGAGGTGGCGATTTCCGCCGACACCAAACGCAAGATACTCTCGGCTTTGGAAGTCGAGCTATCGGGAACCACCCAAGGCGAGACTTATCCAACGCGACGGGAGCAGCAGTCGGGGCCGGCGCATAAGGCGATTCCCAAATCATTTCTGCCGGATTTCCTGCTCAATACGCGGGTCTGGGGTATCAGCCTGCAGCTTTACGAACTCCGTTCGGCGCGCAACTGGGGCATCGGAGATTTCGAGGATCTGTCTGATATGGCCGACCTGGCGGGGAAGCTCGGCGCCGATTTCATCGGCCTCAATCCGCTTCACGCACCATTTCTTGCCGATCCGGATCGCTGCAGCCCCTATGAACCCTCGAGCCGTCAGCATCTCAACCCGCTCTATATCGCGGTCGACCGATTGCCGGGTTTTGCCGGTAGTGCCGAACTCGATCGACAATTGGAGGGACTTCGCCGGAGCGATCTCGTCGACTATACCGGGGTTGCCAAGGCCAAGATTGGAACTATGCGCGATCTCTGGCGCACTTGGCCACAGGCAGGCGCCGATGAAACCTATGATCCCGTTGATTTCGAAGCCTTCATCGCACGTGGAGGCGATAGCTTGCGGCGACATGCGCTCTTCGAATGTCTCTCGTTCTCCATGGTGGAGCGCGGGGCAGGTGCCGGCTGGCAGGCGTGGCCGGTAGGTTTCCGGCGCTTCGACAGCGCCGCCGTCGCCGAATTCGAGCATGGGCATGCTGACGAGGTCCGCTTCCATATGTGGCTGCAGTGGCTTGCTCACCGGCAGCTGCTGCAGGCAGCGGACCGGGCGCGCGCAGCCGGCCTGCGGATCGGGCTTTATCTCGATCTTGCCGTCGGCGAGGCGGTAGACGGATCGGCGACATGGAGCGAGCCGGATGTCTATATCTCGAAGGCGACCATCGGCAGCCCTCCCGATCCGTTCGCGGTAGAGGGGCAGGACTGGCATCTTGCCGGATTTCTGCCGTCCACCATCGCGGCAGGAGACAGCTCGCCTTACCGGCGCATGGTCAGCGCGGCCATGCAATATGCCGGGGCTGTCCGTATCGATCACGCTCCGGCGCTCCGGCGCCTCTTCCTGGTGCCGCTCGGCAGCAGGCCGGATGGGGGCGCTTATGTCCGCTATCCCCAGCACCGGCTTCTGCAGATCCTTGCCGAGACTTCCGCCGAGCATCGATGCCTCGTCATCGGCGAAGCGCTGGGAATGATCCCACTGGATTTGCCTGACGAGCTGGCGGCGGCGCGAATCCTTTCGTACCGCATTCTCTCCTATGAACAGGACGGAAAAGGCTTCAAGCCGCCGGATGCCTATCCCGTTTTCGGCCTAACCTGCATTTCGACGCACGACCATCAGACGCTTGCAGGCTGGTGGCGCAGCGCCGACATTCAGGATCGCCGCAACCACGGCATCGTGCCGCCCGATCTCACGGCAAAACATCTCCGGCACCGCCGGCGCGAGCGTCGAAATCTGACGACGGCGCTCCGCGCTGCCGGGATCGACGTGCCGTCCCGCCTCAGCGCAAGGGCAAGCGGGGAAACTCTGAAAGAATTGACCGTCAGCGCCTATCGCTTCATCGCCCGAACCCCGTCGCTTCTCGTCGCGGTTCGGCTTGCGGACCTGACCGACGAGAAAAAGCCCACCAATATACCGGGCACGAGCGATAGTTATCCGAACTGGAAGCCGAAGCTGTCCGTTTCGCTTGAGGGCCTCGCGTCGGTCCCCCTGCTGAATCGTATTGCGGCGACCATGCGGGAAGAAAGGCCACGTATCAGCGCGGTGAGGGAACGATCAGCGGGCAGGCGGATTTCGAATAGACAAGGATAAGGATCGCCGAGATGAAAGCCACAAAACAACTTGTCGAAGTCGCCGTAGAGACCGAGGAGGGGCGGGTGCCGCTGGGCATCATGAACGCCAAGCAGGCATTGTCGCTTCCTGACGATCTGGATGTGAAGGTATCACATCCTGATCATGAGCCGGGCAGCACCGACAATTTCATTCCTAAGGACCAACTGCATCGGCACCTGGACAAGTCCTAGGATGGCTTGGCTTACCAGCTCTACGCCGCCAGGGGATTTGAGTTCAAGACCGGAACCTCCGCGGGCCTGGAGTGTTTGACTCGATAAAACCGAAGGAGAAAATCATGGCACATGCCGACCGGAAACATATTGGCGCCGGCTCGAAGGGAAAGGGCGACGGCAGCGGCGCGATGACCAATCTCGACGAAGAACAGCTTCCCGAAAATATGGTCCTTTCGAACCGCGACAAGACACAGCATTCCAAGGAGCGCGGCCTCGACGGCAAAACGGTCCAGACCGAACAATATTCCGATCACAGCTCCAATCGAAATCCTGAGTGAGGACAAGGCGATGAGCAGCAGGTTACCGCCCATTCCCGCTGATAACGTCAGCAACAAGGGAGCCGCTGGCAAGTCGACGCGGACCAGCCCAGAGGATGCCGCTATGGCAGGCGGCAGCGAAAATCCAGAAAAGAAGGGTCAACAAGGAAACACCAAAGTCAACACCACCCATCAGGGATACCAGCAAGACAGGTAGGAGGCATCGATGTCTACCTCGAAGAAAAGCCCCTCAACTATACGCCAGGGCGGCCCCGGCGCATCCCACGAAAACGCCAAGGCGCCGCTCGAAATACCAAAGCCGGCAGCCGAGCCGGATAGACGCATGCGGAGCAAGGTTTCCGGCGGCGGCGGCGAGCATGATCGCCACCACACCCACGACGCGAGAGAGAAGTGAGGGACAGACCTGGCGGCGGAACCCGATCAGCCAAAAGGCGCGAGGTCCCGTCGCTTCACATGATCAACACGATGGAAAACAGACTATGACGACCGCATTCATCCTTGTAGCATTGGCTCTCTTCGTCATCTATGCCGGCCCGACATTGCTTTATATCTGCGTCGGTTATGCTGACTACATGATCGAGCGGCGCCGACATTTGCTGGCTGTCAAACACGCCGTAAGGCGTCGCAGCGACGAGCTTTAGCTGCGGGTCAGCGGCGAGCCAGGATCACATTCACACTTGGGATACCGATATCTTCGGTCGCCACAGCGTCACTCGTCCTCGTTGGCACGCTGAGTGATCGCGAAGTCCTGAAGGATGCCAGCCTTTTCAGGTTCGTTGCCGGCATGGGCAATAACAGCATAGAAGGCCGCACGAACGATCTCTTTCCTGGTGGCCTGCGGATTCGATTTCATTACGGCCTTGATCAACTGCTTCGGTGTGATATCAGCCCGCGTTTCCTTTAAGATGGTCTCGCCAAGCTCCTTCAGATCCTGTTCTTTCATCTGATTTCCCCCGAACCGTCGTCTCCGATTTCCTCGACATCATGGTGAGGTAGAATGCGCTGCTTTACTTCCTCGGCCGCGACCGCAATACCTCTGGCCGTCCCCGCCAGGGCAACCTCCGCGGCGATAAGAGGGTGCTTGCGCACAAGCTTGCTCAGCGCCTTGGCGGTCGCTGCCGCCTTGGCCTGAGACAGTACGCCTTTATCTGCGCGTTTGCGCAAGAGAGATTCCAGCTTTCGCTTTGAACGCTTTCGGGGCGACGTCGCATCTAATGCACGGCGACGCCCTTCCGAGGGTTTTCTTCGGCCTGTTTGCGGATCTTCTTCGGAAGCGCCGAACTGGCAGCCTCACGCACGACATCGACGGCCGCATCGGTTGCGCTATGAAAGGCTTCGCCGACGAGTCCAAGGGTCCTGGCCCCTTTGCGGGTTCCCGTTTTTGCAGCGTCGGCGATGTCTTCGCGGTCCTCTACGAGCACGGCCGCAGCAGCGCCGGCGCCGGCAATCAGAGCTTTCCCCAGGATATCCCGGCCGGTGGGGCTCGCCAACAACGTTTTCAATATCGAATTCTTTCGGATGCCCTTCGGCACCTTGTAGCCCGCAATCTTCTTCGGGATCCTTGTTTTGGCCATAGTACAGCTCCTTTCGAGCGTGGGAAACGCAGTAAAGCGGAGCCTGTTCCCAGATTGGGTTTCACAGTTCGCCATAGCAGGATCGCATGCTGTCTGCGGGAATTCTGGTCTTGGCGAAACAAAAGGACGAACAGACGTTAGTGGATCGACTGGGAGGATGGAGCGTTGATCTTGAGCAGATCCGGGGCGGGAAACATCTCGATTAATCCTGCGGCGAGGTCATCGACATCTGTCTTGCCGTTATTGAAGAGCTGGATGGCGGCGCTGCAGAGGATCTGACTGTCGTGTTCGCTGACCGCGACACCGAAATGGTGATACCAGCTCATGACAGCCTTCGACAGGCATCTAAAATCCTGCGGTAATATCGGTCTGTAGAATATCGCCATGAACGCCCCGCCACGATTGGTGCTTAATTTCATCGCTCTTCACATAAACAAGATAAGGGGTGCGCTGTTTGATACCAAGCCGCTTGTTTCCTTGGTGCGTTAGCGCACGGACCGGCTGTTTGAGCGGCGTGCTAGCCTCTCCTACCTCAGGCCAGGACACCGGCGGCAATAGCAGCCTGGATGAAGCGTTGGCGTGCCAGTTCCGCACTTCCGCGTCGGCGAAGCGCATCGACGCAGCGCCGCTTCGCTTCGAAATAACCGCCACCCCGAACCTTGGACCAGCGATGGTTCAGGGCGTCAAGCGCCGCGTCCGGGCCCTCAATGCGCTGCTGCTCACTCTCTCCGATACGGATGAAAACCGGGTATTGCCACACCAGCTGGAAATCGACCTCGATAATATCAGCCATGATATGATCCAGGGTGGTTGTTTGGACGGCGGGCGCTGCCTCTGTCTCTGAAAGTCCGGTATGGGGCCGCGCGGTCAAACGTATGGCAGGTCCATGGGAGGAGCCGCGGTCGGTTCGGTGCTTCGTGGTTCATATAGCATCTCCTTTGCCGGCCGAACTACGCCATGGCGCGGTTGTTCCTGTTCTCCTGCTTGGCGGCACCGGGCTCTGGAACAATGTCCGACGCGCTTTGTTACTTGTCCAACAGGGCAGAAGCCGAAGCAGCCGGAGGATTCGATGAGGCGGAGCATGGGATTGCGGCTGGTTCTGGCCTTCGCGCTGACAGGCTGCACAACCAGCGCAGGAAGTTACTCACCGGCAGGACTGGCGCCCATTCCGGGCAGTATCACCTACCAGGGACAACCGCGCACAAAGTTGGCGAGATCGCCGGTGGGTTCGTCCTTCCCGCACACATTTACGGATCAATGGGGGCGGCAAGTCGAGGAAATCTACATCATCCGGCCCGACCGTAGTTTGTTGATCGCCGATCGCCACTACCGACCGGCTTTTTCGCTCGACGACGACTAGGAAGGAGACATGATCATGCCGCGCCGCAAGAGCACCGAGACAATGACGCTGGACACGGAGGGAGCCAAGATCGGCGAGCCGGTTCCGAAAGCCATCATCGATGTCAACACCGCCTCTGTCGGGGTCCCCCGCCAGGCCGAGCACGATCTGCGCACAGAATTGAGCGCTTTGCGGAAGCGGATTGATACGCTTCAGCAGCAGGTCATGAATGCCGGGCAATCGGCTAAGGGCGGCGCCGGAAAGGCGATCCGCCAGACCGGGGCTCTGGTGAAACATCATCCGCTCTCAACGTTTGTTTTTATGGCTGTTGCCGCAGGTTTGTTCGTGGTTGCCTCACATCAGCTCTCCCCGTCGCGCCGTCGCCGACCATCGGCCATGCGAGATCTCGGGGATTTCTACGAAAGGCTGCGCGCGGGCCTGACAAGATTTTAGGATTGCAGGATCCCGATTCTGCCCGACGCTTTATCAAGCAAGAAGGGCATGCTCGACATCCTTATGCGAAGCGCTCTCGATATTGTGCTTGTACACTGGCCGCAGGCCGCTCGGGTCCACGCATTACAGACGACATTGCACTGACCACGTGACTTTTGCAGGCTTTGGCTATTTCCTAAGTGGCTGCGCGCCAGGCGATTTCCTCACACATGAGTCCGTGTCACGCCGATGTCACGCGACCATGGAAGCAATATATGCTTGATTGTACCGTCAGCGCTTTTGATTTCCAGGCCGGGTGCGCTGGAACAGGGGAAACGAGGGACAGGGCGCTGTTATCGTTAGGGCATTGCGATGACTTTGAAAACATCCGGGCAACCATCTCGGCCCGACGAGTTCGTATTTCCGGTTCACACCCGGACGATCGCTGAGATACGCTATGATATTCTCAACCAGGTCATGACGGTCGTCTATCATGACGGGCGCTTGCGCACGACGACCGGCATACAAGGTTCGGCGATGCTCAGGATCCTCGCCCAGCGTCCGTTGGAGCGTTCCCCGTTTCTGTTGCAGACGGTCATCTGATCAAAAGATCGACGCTTCCGCCGCTAAATCGTCTTGGTGGTGCATCCATTTCGGAAGAGCTGCGTTCATCCTGATAGCCAGACCATGGAGGGAACGCCGATGACCTTTCCACCGCCAAAAACCGAAGCTCCCGCTCAGCGTTTCGAAGAAGCGAGCGCCGCTGCGCGCGACGCTTTGGAGAGGCTGATTGCAGCCGCCAATGAAGCCGGATGGGGAACGGAGGAAATCTCCGTCGCCTTCCTGGAGGCGGCGCGGTTCTTGACCGAAGCCAACAGAAAAGATCCCGATCCTGCCGACGACCCAGCCATTAGCGACGTGCCAGGCAAGCGGGAGCAGATTGGCCACGGCGAGCTTTTCGATTAGACGTCGCCTCCCGCCGACAGCCGAGCTTACCGGCCGACCGTCGCGACCGAGCTGCGGATGACGAGGCGCGTGCTGACCCGCAGCCGTTCCACGGCAAGGGGGATTTGTTCGATGCGGGCGATGAGCCGCTCGCCGGCGAGCTTGCCCATCTCGTAGACGCGCTGGTCGACGACGGTAATCGGCGGAACGGTGACGCTTGTCCAATCGGCATCCAGGAAGGAAATCATCGAAACATCATCGGGGATGAAGTGGCCGAGTGATCGCAGCGACTTGAAGACCCGCAGCCCCACCAGGCTGTCCGATGCAAGGATCGCCGTTGGCGGCGATAGATCCGAGAGCAGATGTTTGATCACGGCGTCCGTCTGCGGTTGATCCGTCGCACCGAGCCGCACATAGTGAGGCGGGTTGGGCAAGCCTGCCTCCGTCAGAACGCTCACGAAGCCCTCCACGCGTTCACGCACGGCAGAATTCGATATCCGTGCGATATCGGTGGTTCCGCCGTCCTCGGCGTCCATGGCCGACACGTAAGCGAGACGGCGATGTCCTGCCTCGAGCATAAACCGGGCGGCGGCGATTGCCGCCTCGCGATCGTCGCCGGTCACTGCGTCAACGTCGAGCTCCGGGATGCTCCGGTCGAAGAGGACCAGCGGCATGCCGGCGCGACGGACATCCCGGAGATGGTCGAGGCTGTCGCAGCGGGCGGGTGTCACGATCAGGCCATCGACACGCTTGCCGATCAGGAGATCGACGGCCGACTTCTCCGCTTCGAGCTTCTCGCCCGAGTTGGAAATGATCACGTTGAAGCCGGCGAGCCGAGCCGCATCGCTGATGCCGCGCACCGCTAAGCTGAAGAAGGCGTTTTCGATGTCGCCGACCACGACCCCGATGATGCCGGACCGACCGGTGCTCATGCTGCGCGCAAGCTCGTTCGGCCGGTATTCGAGCGCGGCCGCCGCCGCCATCACTTGATCCCTGATCTTGCCGCTGACGACGCCGTAGCCGCCAAGTACGCGGGCGGCCGTCGCTTTCGACACCTTTGCCGCCTTCGCGACGTCGGCGACCGTGACTGAACGTTTCGGAGCAACGGAATCTTCCATGCGGCAGCACTACAAGAGTTGTTGACGGCCGGTCAATTGACAGTTATCAAATCTGCTGTGAGACCGGTCTCTTTTTATCGGAGACCGGTATCTTTGCAAACCGTTTTGCCGCAGAAGGGCGGCAAGCGGGTGATCAGATAATGCCGACAAGAGCATTCCTTTCCGGAGCGGAGAACGAACATGAAGCTTTTTGGATCATTTCCGGCACTCATTGCGCCGCTGCAAGCCGGCCTTGTGGCCTGCTTTCTGGCGACGGGAGTCGGTTTGGCAACAGCGGCCGACAATCCCTACAATCTGATCGAGCCCGAGGTCATCAGCGTCGGCACCATGGGCGATGCAAAGCCCTATACATTTGCGACAGCGGATGGCCAGTTCACCGGTTTCGACATCGAACTGTTTCTCAACGTCGTGTCCCGGCTCGGCTTTTCGAAAGACAAGGTGACGTTCACCGGCCAGGAATTTTCGGCGCTCCTGCCATCGGTTGCAAACGAGCGGTTCGACGTTGCCGTCGCCGCGATCGGAACCACCGAAGCCCGCAAGAAAACCGTCGACTTCTCCGACGGCTATCTCGCTGGTTATCTCTCGGTGCTGACGTCGGACGCTGCAATCAAGGACGCGGCCGGGCTGAAGGACAAGCGGCTTGGCGTGGTCCAAGGAACCTTACAGGAAGTCTATGCCGCCAAGAATTTCGGTGAGACGGATCTGGTGAAATTTCCTGACAACAATTCCGCCGTCGCCGCGCTCAACAACGGCACGATCGATGCGCATTTTCTCGACTATGAGGCGGCCAAGCAATACGGCGAGCGTTATCCCGCTCTGAAGGTGGCCGTCAACATTCCATCCTTCGATGCGCCGGCCGGCTTCGTAATCAGGAAAGGAAACGTTGCTTTCCGCACGGCGCTGAACCGCGCCCTTCATGATGCGATGCAGGACGGCACCTGGAAGACGCTGTACGAAAAGTGGTTCCCCGGCTCGCCGATGCCGGACCAGTATCTTCCCAAGAAGTGAGTCCGCTTGCCGTCCGCTCACGGCGGACGGCTACCTCGGCGGCTGCATGCCCGGCTAGGGCCTAACGGGGATCACGATGAACTGGATTGACAATTTGCGCCGCAGCTTCCTCGATTGGGAGGCGATGGCGGACGTGCTGCCGAGCATGATCAGCGTCGGCCTGAAAAATACTTTGATCCTGGCCGCCGCCTCGACCGTGCTCGGCGTCGTCATCGGCATGGTTCTTGCCGTCATGGGCATCTCTCAGTCTCGCTGGCTAAGGCTGCCGGCGCGCATCTATACCGATATTTTTCGCGGGTTGCCGGCGATCGTCACGATCCTGATCATCGGCCAGGGCTTTGCCCGGATCGGACGGGAGATCTTCGGCCCGTCGCCATTCCCGCTCGGCATATTGGCGCTCAGCCTGATCGCCGGCGCCTATATCGGTGAAATCTTCCGCTCGGGCATCCAAAGCGTCGAGCGCGGCCAGATGGAGGCCTGCCGGGCGCTCAGCATGAGCTACGGGCAAGGCATGCGCCTGATCGTCATCCCGCAGGGTGTCAGACGGGTGCTGCCGGCGCTGGTCAACCAGTTCATCGGTAACGTCAAGGATTCCAGCCTCGTTTATTTCCTTGGCTTGCTCGCCTCCGAGCGGGAGATTTTCCGCGTCGGGCAGGACCAGGCGGTCATGACCGGAAATCTGTCGCCGCTGCTGTTGGCGGGGATTTTCTACCTCGTGATTACCGTGCCGCTGACCCACTTCGTCAATTATATCGACGCTAGGCTGCGGTTGGGAAAACAGGGCCGCGGTTCCGGTCCTGCGAGCGGATTAGCCGAAGTGAGCGAACTTGCAGCCGCCGCCAGCCCCCATTCCACAGTCGGCGCCGCCAGCGGAGATAGCCGGCATTTCAAGGGCGGAGCCTTGCAAATCCGGGATGTGCGCATGGCCTATGGCGAGCTCGATGTTCTCAAGGGCGTCGATCTCGATATCGCCGCCGGGACCGTCACGTGCATCATCGGCCCATCCGGCTCAGGAAAGTCAACGCTGCTGCGTTGCATGAACAGGCTCGTCGAACCGAAGGGCGGCGACATACGGCTCGACGGCGAGAGCATCCTGGTCATGAAGCCGGAAAAGCTTCGTCGTCGCGTTGGCATGGTGTTCCAGCACTTCAACCTGTTCCCCGACCACACCGCCCTCGAAAACGTCATGCTTGCGCTGACGAAGATCAAGAAGATGCCGAGGCAGAAGGCGCGGCGCGTCGCCGAGGCTCGCCTGGCCGATGTCGGCCTGGCAGCGCGCGGGGATCACCGGCCGGCAGGCCTTTCCGGCGGGCAGCAGCAGCGCGTCGCTATCGCGCGGGCGCTGGCCATGGATCCGGAGGTCATCCTGTTCGACGAAGTGACGAGCGCGCTTGACCCCGAACTGGTCAAGGGTGTGCTCGACCTGATGGCGACCCTCGGCCGGCAGGGCATGACGATGGCGGTCGTGACGCACGAAATGGGCTTTGCTCGCCGTGTCGCCGACCAGGTGGTCTTCATGGATGAGGGCCGTATCGTCGAGGCGGGCTCACCGCAGCAGATTTTCGACAGTCCGCAAAGCGAACGGCTGAAGCGCTTCCTTGCGGAAGTTCTCTGAGGCGCCAGCCGTAACGCGCGCAAATTCGCTTCGATCAAGCAAGAGCAGGAACAGGGTACCCGACATGAATGCTTCCACCAAACCTTCGAAGGTCGTTGTCATCGGCGGCGGGATTTTCGGTGTCTCGACCGCGCTCCATCTGGCCCGGCTCGGGGTTGATACCATGCTCATCAATGACGGCCCGCTTGCCAATGGGGCCTCCGGCCGGTCGCTCGGCTGGCTGAATTCGGCGCGAAAGCGCTCCGATGCCTATCACCGGCTGCGTCTGGCGGGTATTGACCGCTATCGTACGCTGGCTGCTCGCTATCCCGATGCGCCGTGGCTGCGCTTCGATGGCGGCCTGACCTGGGACGCGGACGACGCCAGCAACGAGATCGCCGAAGTCTTCGACTATGAACGTGACCTCGGCTATCACGCACAATGGCTCGCCCCGGAGAAGATTGCCACGGTGACTCCCGGCGTCGACCCAAGCGCCGTGACGCCGCAAGGCGCAATCTTCAACCCGGGGGAGGGGTGGGTCGATCTTCCGTCCGTGATTGGCAGGCTTGCGCAAGAGTTTCGCACGCTCGGCGGCGAGATCATCACGGATGCCGGACGCGCGACGGTCGATGTCAGAGATGCGCGCGCCCGCGGCGTAGTCACGGCGGACGGCAGGCGCCACGACGCCGATGCCGTGCTTCTTGCAGCCGGCAGCAAGGTTCCCGCAATCGTTGCGGAGGCCGGGCAAGAGATCGAAGATGCGACGCCCATTGCTCTTCTCGTCAGGACCAAGCCGATCCGCCACCCGCTGAAGGCCGTGCTCAATACGCCTCGCGTCGCCATTCGACGGATGCCCAGTGGCGGCTTCGCGCTCGATTCCGCCTGGTCGGAGGAAGAGGTGAGCGTCAATCCCGACGGCAGCTACGATGTCAGGCAATCGACGCTGCAGGGACTGCTGCGAGAGGCGTCAAGAGTCCTCGAAGGCAATCCGGCGCTTGAGATCGAAGATTATGGGGTCGGTCCCAAACCTATTCCTGGCGACGGCGAGCCTGTTTTCGGCGAGCTGTCATCGATACCGGGTTATTTCGTTGCCTTCAGCCATAGCGGCGCCACCCTTGGCCTGATTGCCGGCGAGCTGCTGGCGGACGAGATCGCCAACAGCCGCCGCCATCCGCTGCTTGCCGACTTTCGCCCTGAGCGCTTCAGCGCGTCCTGCCGGTAACTGCAGCGATATTGGTGCCAGCCGCTTGACGGCGGACGGATCAATTAGAGCTATCGAGCGTTCTGCCGGAAGGAACCAACGGGAGACGCAATCATGATCAAGGATCAGTCCGCCGCCTTCGGCGCGGAAAGGAACCGCGGCAATGCCGGCACTTCGATGCCGAACGAAGAAGAGCCGACCATCAATCCGGATCTCATCCGGCGAGAGGGGTTCGCGAGCGAGGCTGAATACCGGGCCTATTTTGACACGTTGGGCAGGGATGTGTCCGCTCCGACCGAGGATCGTCTCTCTGAGGAGCACATACTGGAAAGCCGGCTGCAGGAATTGAGAGGAGAACTCGAAAACCTTCGGGCTCGCCTGCATGGAATCAGACACCAGGCCGCGACCGTGGTAACTGAAAACGTCAGGTGGGCTGATTCCAGCGCTCATGCGCAGCTTGGCAATCAACCCTGGCTGAAGCTCGCGGGCGCCATGGCCGGCGCATTCGTCATCACCAGGGGGCTGAGACAGTTGCCTTGGGGAACCGTGGCGACGACGGCGCTGCCCCTGGTCGTCGCTGCGATGAACCGGAAGTTCGCGCGGCGGTGATTGCAGCATGCACGGATGGTTCTGCGTGAGGTCGCGGGTCGGTTTCTTCACCATGCAGCGGACGCCATCATCTCGCCGAAGTGTTCGTGACATCCTGGCGTTTTGAACGGAGGCGAACATGGCTGGACATGATGATCGCTACGTAGAGATTACGACGCGTCTTCGCTCGGTGCGATCGTTCTGCGACTTCCTCTCGCAGGGCGGAACCGTCCGCGTCGCCTTGTCGGATGGCGGACCCTACAAGGATATTACCGCCGTGCTGCTGGAGCGGAACCGCAGGGAGGCGGAAGCACTTGCCCGCACGCGCAGATATCTCTACCCGGATCTCGCCGACGAAGAGGTGGCGCCGCCACTCTACAGTCATCACTGACGCACCCGCGCTCGTGTGCGCGTTGCAACGAAGGCGGAGACGCTAAGCGGCGGCAACGCGGTCTGCGCCGGCTCCACCCAGTTCGGAACTGATCGATCAGTTGCACGAGCGTTCTCGTCTCATTGGCAACTTCTTTGGCCGCCGCCCTGATTTCCTCCACCATGGCGGCATTCTGCTCGTCATCTGGTCTATCCGGTTAACGGAAGAATTGACCTCATGCAGCGCGTCCGCTCCCGGCTCGAGCGGACGATGATATCCATCTGCTCGGATGCGGTGACACTTTTGCAGAAATGCTTTCCAAGACCTCGCTCGTTTCGCGAACGACGCCTGCACCGTTGGTAATCTCCCCTCGCGAGTGTCCACTGAGTTGCTTGATCCGCTGGCCGGCTTCAGCGGAGAGCCGGGCAAGATCGCGGACTTCCTGGGCCACGACGGCAAAGCCTTTGCCGGCTTCGCCGGCGCGGGCCTGTTCGATGCCGGCGTTGAGCGCGAGCGGGAGTGATCAGGCGAAACTGATGTCAGCAAGTAGAGGTAGGTGGTCGGAGGCGACCCTCGTCAGCCGGGTTTCGAGGACTGACGCCCGTTCGACGACGAGATCGTTGGTGACAAAGATGTGGTCGAGGCGCATCAGCGGGTAGCGGGAAGGGAAGGTCGCTCTCGGCGCCGCGTTTCCTGCGAGCTGTGCGTCGGTCAAGGAGCGCGTGGCAAGCCGGTAAGTCGCCGATGACGGAACGGCGTTGAAGTCGCCGCAGAGGATGCTTGGAACCGGTTCGTCCGACGAGCCGTGCAGCCAGCCCGAATTCAAGAGCGTCGTCATCTGCCGAATACGCTCGCGCCCTCGAAGGCCGAGATGTGTATTGACCACGAGCAACTTCCTGCCGCCAACCAATATTTCGACGGACAACGCCCCTCTCGCTTCGCCGATCGATGGCAGCGGACCGGCCTTGACCGCGCCTGTTGGCAGCGCGGTGATGATTGCATCGCCATATTGCTCCTCGGCAATCGAGAGCGCCGGGTGAAAATGGGCCTGCATCTTTAGGAGTGAGGCGATCGTATGGGCCTGGTCGACGCCGCCGGTCCTGCGCCTGAGGACATCGACCTCCTGCAGAGCGACAATATCGGCTTCAGCCTCGGCGATGACGGAAGCGATGCGCCCGGGGTCGAGCTTTCGGTCGTTGCCGATGCAGCTATGCACATTGTAGGTCAAGAGTTTGATCGATTTATCCGGCATAGGCCCGCTGATGCTGGTCTCCCCTCGAGAGACAGGACTCGTTCTCCCGGAGGGAACACAGAACTCTTTTGATCGTTCCAGATGATCGAGCCGTGGCGCTCACCTCGGAAACGGACAATCGATGAGTCTGAAACGCATACTCCTGAATGGGCTGCTCGTTGCCGCACTTTGTATCGCGGGCTTTCTTCTCTATCGGATCTTCCGCCAGTACAGCATGGAGCAGATCGTCCAATCGGTTCGCAGCATACCTTTTGCGACCTTCTGCACCGCACTTCTCTTTGCGGCGGCGTCCTATCTGTGCCTGAGCTGTTTCGACTTCCTGGCGATCCGCTCGCTCGGAAAATCCTTGCCTTACCGGAAGGTCCTGCTCGCATCTTTCATCAGCTTGTCGCTCGGCCACAATATCGGATTTGCGGGGCTGAGCAGCGGCGCCTTCCGCTATCGCTTCTATTCCCGCTGGGGGCTGACCACGGAGGACGTGGCGAAGATTATCCTGTTTTGCGGCGTCACCGTCGGGCTCGGCCTTATCACACTCAGTGGCATTGCGCTGGTCGTCAATCCGGATGATGCCGCGCGGCTGCTGCAACTCGATGCGGCCAGAACCCGGCTCTTCGGCCTGTCGGCGCTGCTCGTTCCGGTCGTCTATGCAAGCCTCGCGTTCTTCATTCGCGGTAAGTTGCGGCTGTGGCGCTGGTCGTTTCAGCTGCCTCGGTTTCCGTTTGCGGTTGCCCAGGTCGGGGTAGGCACAATCAACTTCACGCTGGTTTCCGCTTGTTTGCACCAGATGCTGTCTGTCTTCGGCGACCTCGCCTTCTTCAGGTCGGTCACGGCCTATGTGCTCGCTAATTCGGCAATCCTCGCGACGCATATTCCAGGTGGGCTCGGAGTGCTGGAGGCAACCGTCTCCTATGTCGTGCCGCAGCAGGCATCGATCGGGGCATTGATTGCCTTCCGCTGCGCGTATTTCTTCATGCCGCTGGCACTCGGCGTGACGCTTCTCCTGGTCAGCGAGATCGTCTTCCGACGGTCACGCCGGGCGGACGAAGAGGCGGACGAGCGCGCCGAGGCCCAGTCGGTGTAGGGGCAGGAAGGGCCGAGCCGGGTCGAAGATCGCGGTGCCCGTGATCGGCGAGATGCTGCCGGACAGCGCGACGGCGAACTCCCTGAGACCCCGCGGCCTGTCATTCAGCGCGTCGACCGCTGCGATCACTGAGCCGCTCTGTGCATAGGCCGCGGCGAAGGTCTCGGGAGCCACTCCGAGATATTCTGCCAGCAAGCGATTGCGCAGGTCGGCGATGGCGTGGCGATGCTCGCCGTTTTCAGCTTCGAACAGCAGATCGCATTCTGAATCAAGCCCTTCCGAGCGATTGTTGAGATTGGAAGAGCCGATGCGCACCAGCTCGTCGTCGGCGATCATCAGTTTGGAATGGATCAGCACCTCGACCTCGTTGTCCGCCTGCAATGGCGACCCAGGCTTTTTTCGCCCGGGCACGACGGGATAGTAGACCCGCAGGCGGTCAGCGCGATCGGCACGTTTGAGGCGGCGGATGACACGGTCGCGATTGCTGCCCATGACAAGCTTTTCGATCAGCCCGTGAGACCTGCGGGTGCAGATGGCGACGACCTCCGGTCCGTCTTCCTCTTGCAACCGAGCGGCGATGGCGTCGGCGACGCGGAAGGAGGCTAGATATTGGGCCTCGATATAGAGATGACGCCGGGCGCGGGCGATGATGTCAAGGGTTGAGGCAATGCCGTCGCCGATCCCGGGGCGCCAGGTGGTGGCTGGCTCAGTCAGGGCGAAAGCGACAGGGATCTCCCGCAGCGAGACCGAAAGATCGTCCGGCCAGGCGAAGGGCATGCTCGCGGCAAGCGGCAGATGCTTTTCGCCGGTGGCGTTTTCCCAGCGCCGCCTGGCAATGTCACCGATCAGCCGGGCGGCATCACCCGTCACCATCGCCTGCACGTCGTGCAGCGGATCGTAGGGGGTCCCCTCGGGGTCGCGCCGCAGCCTGTCCTTGGCGCGATGCCGCCTGGTATCCCATCGCCGCGACGTCAGGTCTATGCCGCCGATAAAGGCGACCGCGTCATCGATGCAGACGAGTTTTTGATGATGACAGCCGCGGATCGCGCCCTGTAGGTCGAAACGCAGATCGATCCTCGCATTCCTGGGGAATTTCTTCTTCCGAAGCAGATCAATCGATTTGTCCGAATAAATCGGCCCGAGCGCCCAAATAAGGATGCGTATTTCAAGCTCGGGGTTTTCCGCTGCCAGCGCATGCAGCAGGTCGGCCAAGGTTTCTTCAGACTTTTCAGGCTCCATCCAAATATTGGGGTGGAAGTCCCATCCAACGATCCACACGCTGCGGCGGGCCTGTCGCAACGCCCGCGAGACTTCTGCAAAATATTTGTTGCCATTGATCAAGAACGCGGCTTTTTCCGCGCGTCCATGCAGCCGCAATGCCGTGCTTCCCTCTTTTTCGTCGCTTGGATGTTGCGCTTTTGTTCGTGTCAGGTACGGTTGATTGGATATGCTTTCGAATGCGGTCATGTTTGCCTCGGCCGTTTGACTGAAAGCAAACGCCTGGAATTTCACAGGGTTCCCGATCGATCAGCGCTCCGGCGTCCTGTGTGCACGATATAAGGAAACAGAATGTCACAACGAGCAGGCAGCGCCGACCTTCCCCTTCACGGGGGACGCGTGCCGCATTGGCTCGGCGACCGGATGACGCGGCTGGGAACGCTGATCACCGAGGCAATCATCCATCACTACGGTCGCGACGAATTCCTGCGCCGGCTCGCCCACCCTTTCTGGTTCCAGTCCTTCGGCGCGGTCATGGGCATGGACTGGCATTCCTCCGGGATCACGACCAGCGTTCTCGGTGCGCTGAAGCGAGGGCTTAAGCCGCGCGCTGGCGAACTCGGCCTGCATGTCTGCGGCGGCCGAGGCACGCATTCGCGCAAGACCCCGCAGGAGCTAGTTTCGATCGGCGAACGCGTCGGCCTCGACGGGGAGGGGCTGGCGACGACGAGCCGCCTCATCGCCAAGGTCGACAGCGCCGCGCTTCAGGATGGCTTCGACCTTTATCTCCACGGCTTCATCGTCGCCGATGACGGTCATTGGGTGGTGGTGCAGCAGGGCATGAACGGCGACCGGCGGCAGGCCCGGCGCTATCACTGGCTCTCCGAAGGGCTGGAAAGCTTCGTCGACTCGCCGCATGCGGCAATCGAAGGCAGGAGCCAGGGTGAGATCGTCAATCTCACCGATAAACGCGCCGAGCGCTCGCGGCGTGGCCAGCTCGACCTCCTGGCAACGCTGGGCCCCGACCGGATCGTTCGAGAAGCCGCGGCACTGCTGCGCGCCCAAGAGCCGGCGCCCGAACCCGCCGAACAGCCGCTGCTGCCGCATCTCATCATGCCCGCCCATCACGACGTGCGGGAGAGCGACGTGAACATGCGCCGCCTGCACGGAAATCTGGCTGCCGCGGCCGACCGCGGGCCGACGGATTTCCAGGAATTGCTGCTCGTTCCCGGCGTCGGCGCCCGGACGGTGAAGGCGCTGGCGATGGTGGCGGAGGTCGTACACGGCGCACCCTGCCGTTTTTCCGATCCGGCGCGCTTCTCGATCGCCCATGGCGGCAAGGACCGCCATCCCTTCCCGGTGCCGCTCAAGGTCTATGACGAGACGATTGGCGTGATGAAGTCGGCCGTGCGCAAGGGCAAGCTTGGACGTGAGGAGGAGTTGCAGGCGCTGAAGCGCCTGGACGAGCAATCTCGGCAGATGGAACGCTACGTCACCGGCCCCGACCTCAAGGAGATCATCGCCGGCGAATTTCGCCAATCGGCCGAGCTCGGAGGCCGCAGCGTCTTCGGCTGGGAGCCGCCGCCGGCCACGGATAGTTAATCCTCAATGCCCATCCGGCGGGACGGCTTCGGTCGGAATCGTTTCCTTCAAATTCTTTCGATGGAAGATGAAGAGACCGGCAAAGACGATGATTGCGGCTCCGATGATGATTTGCGCATCGGGAATGTCATTGAAGAAGATGTAGCCCAGTAAGATCGCCCAGAGCAGCAGCGTATATTGCAGCGGCGCCAGCAGCGATGCCGGCGCGAGCTTGAGCGAGCGGGTGATCAGCAGATGCGCGCAGGTGGCGACGATGCCGAGCAGCAGCATGCCGGCCCAATCGATGGATGTTGCGGGCTGCCAGTTGCCGATGCTGAGTATGATGCCTGTTAGGAGTGCGGCGATCGTCTGCCAGGTTACCAGCGTCGTGTCGCTGGTCGAGCGCAGGTAGCGGCTCATCACCAGTGACAGCGCAAAGGAAAAGCTGCCGGCGAGGCCAAAGAGCGACGGAAGCGAGAGCATCGCCGTCGACGGACGCAGCGCGATGACGACGCCGGCGAAGCCGAGCAGAACGGCGAGCCAACGGCGCCAGCCGATCTTTTCCCCGAGAAAGAAATGCGAGAGCGCCGCAATGTAGATCGGCCCGGCCATGTAGAAGGTCATGACGTCGGCGAGCGGCAGATAGGCGACGGCAGCGTAGAACAGCGCGACATCGGCCGTCGCCATGACGACCCGCATGAACTGCAACCCTTTCTGCTCGACGCGGAAGAGGGCCATCGGCCCTTGCCGCAGGATCATCGGCCCGAGCACAATGAAGGCCCCCACCGAACGGATCACCAGTACCTGGCCGACGGCGAAGCTCGCCATCAGCCACTTGCCCATCGCATCGTTGAGCGCAAAGAGGAGATCGCCGAGCAGCATCAGCACAACGCCCATCACGATCAGGTTTCCGGCATTGGCAGCGGCCGTGGTGGTCTTCATCTCACGTATCCTCGAAAAAGCGGCCGCGCATGCGCGGCCACGTGCGGCTTCGGTCTTAACGCTGCCGATGTCAAGCGCACCAGGCGAAGCCTTAAAGGATGAAATATATTTCATGCCATGAATTATATTGACATATGTTTGCTGTTGCGATTAGCTCTCCATACCGGACTTCGAGGAGGAACTCCGGTCTTCAATGGATCATCGGCAGCCGCTTGGGCGCCGCCGGATATTTGGGAGGGGCTTCGGCCTCGAGGAGGAAACTTGCGCAAATTTCTAACCACGACTGCATTGGCAGTCCTCGCATCGACACTTTTCGCCGGCGGAGGCAGCGCGACGGAAAACCCGTTCCGCTGCAAGCCGGGTGAAAAATACGTCATGAATGTCATGGTTTCGGGTGTCGAATATTGGTTCCCGGTCTATGAAATGTTCAAACAGGCCGGTCAGCAGCTCGGGTGCGAAACCGCCTATACCGGCACGCCGGAATATGACGTCAACAAGCAGATCGCCACCTTCGATCAGGCGCTGGCCCAGAACCCGGCTGGCATCCTCGTTCATCCGATGAACTCGGACCCGTTCATCGAACCGATCAACCGGGCGATCGACCAGGGCACGGCGGTCGTCACCTTCGCGGCCGACGCACCGCTTTCCAAGCGCATCTCGTTCGTCACGTCGGACAATACCCGCGAAGGCACCTATGCGGCCGACGCGATTGCCGAAAAGATGGGCGGCAAGGGTGAATATGCCGTTCTTGAAAATCCCGGCCAGGACAATCACGACAAGCGTATCGCCGCCTTCATCGCCCGCATGGAGGAAAAATATCCGGACATGAAGCTGGTCGGCCGCGCGGCGTCCAACCAGGACCCGAACAAGGCCTACCAGGGCCTGATGAGCCTGGTGCAGGCCCATCCGAACCTTGGCGCCGTCTTCATGCCGGAAGCGAATTCGGCAATCGGCGCTGCCCAGGCCAACAAGGAAAGCGGCGGCAAGATCCTCGTCATGTGCGCCGACGTCAACGCCAATATTCTCGACATGATCAAGGCAGGCGAGGTGTTCGGCTCGATCAATCCGAACCAGGGCATGCAGGGTTACATGGGCTTCATGCTCCTGTGGCTTGCCAAGCATCCGGAGCTGATCGATCCGATGAATGACGCCAAGCGCGTCGGCTTCAACCCGATGAGTATTCCCTTCGTCGATAACGGATTGTCGATCGTCACGGCTAGCAATGCCGATGACTTCTACTGGGACAAGTATCTGAAGCGGCGGGGCACCAAAGGCATCGAGGAGTAGGTCTTTGTGCCGGCTGTCCGGGGCAGGAAACTCCGGACAGCTACCGTGAGCGTGAGGAGGAGAGGATGATGGCTTCGGTGCCGGTTCTGGAAATCCGCAATGTCAGCAAGCACTTCGGTGCGGTGAAGGCGTTGACGGATGTGAGCTTCAGCCTGGATAAAGGCGAGATTCATGCGCTTTGCGGCGAAAACGGCGCGGGCAAATCGACGCTGATGAACATCATTGCCGGCGTGCTGCAGCCGAGCGAGGGAGCCATTCTCGTCGATGGCGTGCCGGTCAAGGTGACGTCGCCTGCCGCGGCGCAGGCGCTTGGGATTGGGCTGGTGCATCAGGAAATCGCGCTCTGCCCTGATGCGACGGTAGCCGAGAACATGTTCATGGCCGCCACCAACCGCCGCCGCTCGCCTCTCATGAATTACGGCAGTCTGGAGCGCAATGCGCAGATCGTGATGAATCGTCTCGCCCCGATCGACGTGCGACTTAAAGTCGGCGACTTGCCGATATCCAGCCAGCAGCTTGTCGAGATTGCCAAGGCACTGACGCTCGATTGTCGCGTTCTGATCTTCGACGAACCGACGGCGGCATTGACCGAAGCAGAAGCCCAGATCCTCTTCGGAATCGTTCGTGACCTCAAGGCGCAGGGCATTTCGATCATCTATATCAGCCACCGCATGGCCGAAATCTTCAGCCTGTGCGACCGCGTCACGGTATTTCGTGATGGCCGCTATGTCTCGACGGAGAAGGTCGCGGGCCTGACCCCGGACGATGTCGTGCGCCGCATGGTCGGACGCGAGATTACCCAGCTCTATCCGGAAAAGCAGGCGCCGGCGGAGCGGACCGGCGAGCTCATTTTGAGCGTCCGCGGTCTCGGCGACGGCAGCCGCTTCGAGGATGTAAATTTCGAACTGCGCAAGGGTGAAATTCTTGGTGTCGGCGGGCTGATCGGCTCGGGTCGCACCGAGATAGCCGAAGGCATTTGCGGATTGCGGCCGGTGATCGCCGGCGAGGTGGAGCTGCACGGACAGCGGCTGCGAGCACGTTCCTATGCGCAGGCCGCACAGGCGGGCATCGTCTACCTGTCGGAAGACCGGAAAGGCTCCGGCATTTTCCTGGATCTCTCCGTTGCTCGCAACATTGCGGTTCTCGATCTGAAATCGCTGACCGGACCGCTTGGACTGTTAAATTCCGCGGCCGAAGCGGATCGTGCCCGCACCCTGGCCCGGCAGCTCGGCGTGCGGATGGGCGGCATCGATATGCCGGTTTCGTCGCTGTCGGGCGGAAACCAGCAAAAGGTGGCGATTGCCAAGCAGTTGGCGGTCA
The DNA here is from genome assembly GCF_005862215.1 of Rhizobium sp. MHM7A. Lineage (NCBI taxonomy): Bacteria > Pseudomonadati > Pseudomonadota > Alphaproteobacteria > Hyphomicrobiales > Rhizobiaceae > Rhizobium > Rhizobium sp. MHM7A. The sequence continues at coordinate 51,406 of NZ_VCHT01000019.1, read as the reverse complement.
ACCCCAGGGTCATTCTGATGGACGAGCCGACCCGCGGCATCGATGTCGGCGCGAAGTCAGAAATCCACCGGCTGCTGCGCGATCTGGCGCGCTCCGGCATCGGCATCGTCGTCATCTCGTCGGAACTGCCGGAACTTCTCGGTCTGTGCGACCGGGTGCTGGTCATCCACGAAGGCACGGTTGCCGGCGAGGTGGAGGGCGAGACGATGACGGAAGAAGCGATCATGCGGCTCGCGTCGGGTGTCGGCCGCCACGGTAAGTCAGGGGCATCAGAGCATGCCGCGTAGAGAAAAAGCAGGGGCAGGAGACAAGGTCATGGCGGACGCTACGTTGGCAACGGCACATCATTCACGCATACCGGGCTGGAAGCGGCTGGGGACGATGCGCGAGGCGGGACTGATCGCTATCATCCTGGCGCTCTGCGTCGCGATGAGCTTTGCCTCGCCGCATTTCCTGACGCTCGGCAACTTCCGGGCAATGCTGATGTCGTTCTCGGTGGAGGGGATCGTCGTCGTCGGCATGACCATCCTGTTGATCGTCGGCGGCATCGACCTGTCGGTCGGTTCGGTCGTCTGTTTCTCAATGGTGCTGTCGGGCTCCCTGTTCCTGATGGGCCTCGATCCGTGGAGCGCATCTTTGATCGGGATCATCGCCAGCGGCCTGATCGGCTGCGCCATGGGCTTTTTCGTCACGGTCGTGGGGCTCAATCACTTCATTACTTCGCTTGCGGCGATGGTGATCGTGCGTGGCATCTGCCTGATCATTACCAAGGGCACGCCGCTGTCGCTGTTCACCTTGCCGCCCTCGTTCAAAGCGGTCGGGCAGGGCACGTTCTACGGTGTCCCCTATGTGATCCTGATTTTTGTTGCGGTCGTCATGCTGTTCGATTTCCTGCTGCGCCGGGCAACCGCCTTCCGCAAGGTGTTCTACACCGGCAGCAACGAGAAGGCCGCGCTCTATTCCGGTATAAAGACCAGGCAGGTGAAGTTCTGGGTGACGGTGCTCTGTGCCACGCTGTCCGGTGTCGCCGGGACGATCTACATGTCACGCTTCGGTGCCGCGACGCCGACCTTCGGTGTCGGCATGGAGCTCAACATCATCGCAGCCGCGGTGATTGGCGGTGCGTCGCTGAACGGCGGCTCCGGAACGATTTTGGGAGCAATCCTCGGCATCGCCCTGCTGTCGGTCGTCACAAGCTCGTTGATCTTGCTCAACGTGTCCGTCTATTGGCAAGACATGATCAAAGGCTGCATTCTGCTGACCGCCGTTTCGATCGACCATTTCCTGCACAAGCGGAAGGCTGCCTGATATGCCGATAGCCAAGCTCAAACCCGCAAACGCGCCGCGCGAGGAAATCGTCGTCGCCCGGCAAATGCACCAGGCTCTGGTCCTGCATTTTCTCGAGGGACTGACACAGTCCCAGATTGCCGATCAGCTCGGCATCTCGCACGCCACCGTCAACCGCCTGATCAAGCGCGGCCGCCAGCTCGGTCTGGTCGAGATCAAGATCAAATCGCCGGTCGAGCCGCTGGTCGATATGGAAGAACAGCTGCAGGCGCTTGGCGGCATCGGCCGCGCCGTGGTGGTGCCGACAGTATCGGACAATCCGCAAACGGCGCTTCAAGCCGTCGGCGAAGCCGCAGCACGATTGCTGCTGGAAGAGATCACCGACGGCGATACGATCTGCATTACCGGTGGTAAGGGCGTGAGTGCCGTTGTTGCCGGGCTGAAGCCGCCGCGTCGTTTTGATGTCCAGGTCATTCCGGCGACGGGCTGCGTGCAGGGGAAGCACTATACCGACGTCAACCATGTCTCGACCCTGATGGCGGACCGGCTCGGAGGTCATTCCTATCAGATCCATGCGCCTCTCTTTGCCGACGATGCCGAGCAGCGGGCGATGCTGATCAACATGCGTTCCGTCGCAGACGTATTCAAACGGGCGCGCGAGGCGAAGGTGGCAATGGTCGGCATAGGCTCGATCCTGTCGGACGATTCGAGCTACTACGACCTGCATCCGTCCTCCAGCACCGACCGCGCCGCGATCGAGCGGTCCGGCGCTTCCTGCGAATTGCTGGCGCATCTGCTCGATGATCATGGTCAAGTCTGCGACTACAGCCTCAACCGCTCGCTGGTGTCGCTGACGCTGCCGGAATTCGCTTCGATCCCTACCAAGATCGGTGTTGCGAGCGGACCGAACAAGGCCGGCCCGATCCTCAGCGTCCTGCGCGGCAATCATCTGGACACGCTGGTGACCGACGAAGCGACGGGTGCGCGGGTGTTGGCGCTGGCAAGTGGCGAAGGAAAATGGGCATGAGCGGGCAGCAATTGACACGGGAAATCGGCAAATCCGGCGTTTCCGCCTCGGCGGTCGGCCTCGGCACCTGGGCGATCGGCGGCTGGATGTGGGGTGGTACCGATGAACAGCAATCCATCGCCGCGATCCGGGCGTCGCTCGACGCCGGGGTGACGCTGATCGACACGGCGCCGGCTTACGGGCTTGGACGTGCCGAGGAGATTGTCGGCAAGGCACTCGCTGGACGCCGCGAAAAGGCTGTGGTCGCGACCAAATGCGGCCTTGTCTGGCATACGCAGAAGGGCCGTCGTTTCTTCGACCAGGACGGCAAGCCGGTCCACCGTTATCTCGGCCGCGATGCCATCCTGCACGAGGTCGAGGAAAGCCTGACGCGGCTTGGAACCGACTATATCGATCTTTATATCACCCATTGGCAGGATCCGACGACGCCGATCGAGGAAACGATGCGGGCGCTGGAGGATCTGCGCACATCAGGCAAGATCCGGGCGATCGGGGCGAGCAATGTCAGCCGCCACGAGCTCGCTGCCTATATCGCGGCCGGTGGCCTCGATGCGATCCAGGAGCGGTTCAGCATGATCGACCGCGAGATCGAGGCGGAGCTTTTGCCGCTGACCAAGGCCAACTCTATCGCGACTCTGAGCTATTCGTCGCTGGCGCTGGGATTGCTGGCCGGCACTATCGGTCCGGACCGCGTGTTTTCCGGTGATGATCAGCGCAAGGACAGCCCACGATTTTCGATCGGCAACCGCCAGAAGGCGACGGCCTTTGCCGACGCCATCCGGCCGGTTGCCGAAAAACACAGCGCCAGCATCGCGCAGATCGTGATTGCCTGGACACTGGCGCAACCCGGCATCACCTTTGCACTCTGCGGGGCGCGCAACCCGGCACAGGCGCTGGACAATGCCCGGGCCGGCACCATCCGGCTGGACGCCGTCGATCTTGCCGCTATCGAGGCGGGCATAGCGGCGAGACTGACTGATATGGATAGGTAGCGGACGCCATCATGAAGCGTGAAGAGATATTGGACGGGCTTCGCCAGAGCCCGAAGGTGGACGTGTGCGTTATCGGCGGCGGCATAAACGGCATCAGCGTCTTTCGGGAGCTGGCGCTGCAGGGGCTGAAAGTACTGCTCGTCGAGAAGCACGACTATTGCTCCGGTGCCAGTTCGGCGCTGTCGCGCATGGTCCATGGTGGGCTGCGCTATCTTGAAAACGGCGAATTCAAGCTGGTGCAGGAATCGCTGGTCGAGCGGGATCGGCTGTTGCGCAACGCGCCGCATTATATTGCGCCGCTGCCGACGACGGTGCCCGTGTTCGATATTTTTTCCGGCCTCGGCAACGGCATCGTCCGCTTCCTGGGACTCAGCCGTCGTCCGAGCCGCCGCGGCGCTGTCGCCGTCAAAGCCGGACTCAGCATCTATGATTTCCTGACGCGCAAGCGGGCACTGATGCCGCGCCACCAGTTTCGCGGCCGGCGAACGACGCTTAGCAAGTGGCCGGCGCTCAACCCCGATATCAAAAGTTCCGCCACCTATTTCGACGCCTGGGTCAGCCATCCTGAGCGATTGGGCATCGAGCTTCTGCAGGACGGTCTTGCAACAGAGTCCGGGTCGGTGGCGCTGAACTACGCCGAACTGCAACGGGCGGAGGGCGGCGGGTACCGCCTCGCGGACCGGATCGGCGGAGCATCCCTTGCCCTCGAACCGGCGCTGATCGTCAATGCCACCGGCGGCTGGATCGACATCGCCAATCAGACCCTGTTTTCACCGGACGCGCGGCCGGCGGCGCTGATCGGAGGCACCAAGGGTTCGCATCTGATCATCGACAATGCGGACCTGCGCGACGCGCTTGCCGGTCACATGATCTATTACGAGAACGAGGACGGGCGGATCTGCATTCTGTTTCCCTATCTGGGCAAGGTTCTCGTCGGCTCCACCGATATCCGCGTCGATGATCCGGCAACAGTGCGCTGCGAGGCGGATGAGCGTGATTATATTCTGCAATCGCTCGCCTTCGTGCTGCAGGGCATTGTCATCCGGCGGGAGCAGATCGTTTTCCAGTTTTCCGGCGTACGACCGCTGCCGGCCAGTACCGACAGTTTTACCGGACGCATCCCGCGCGATCACTTCTGCACTGTGCTGGAGCAGCCCGAGGGTGATCCGCCTGTGCTCTGCATGATCGGCGGCAAGTGGACGACATTCCGCTCATTCGGCGAGCTCGCCGCCGACATGACACTGGAGCGGCTCGGCAGAAAGCGCCGGATCGAGACCTCAGAGCGCCCGATCGGCGGCGGCCGGCAGTATCCATCCGACAAGACCCGGTGGTCGGTGACGCTGGCCCAAAGAACCGGAATTTCCAGCGAACGGGCCGCCGAGCTTTTTGACCGTTACGGTACGGAGGCCGAAGAAATCGCTGTGTTCATTGCGGCCGGGCCGGACGTGGTGATGCCGAAGTCCGGATATTCCCAGCGGGAACTGCAGTTCCTGATCCGCAATGAAGCAGTAGAGCATCTTGACGATCTGCTGTTGCGGCGCACGACGCTGTCCGTCTCCGGCGAGCTTTCGCTCGACATGATGGATGCCGTGCTCGACCTGCTGGCTCAGGAAAAGCGCTGGACCGTGGAGCAGCGCGCCAGCGAGCGCGACCGTTTTCTCACCCTTCTCAGCGAACGCCATGGCGTCGACGAAGACATGCTTTCCGCAAGGAACGAACCAAGGAGCACGAAATGCGATACAACAGCAAAGTCCGGATGAATCGGCTGTTCGGCGGCGGCCGCTGCCTCGACGTGGCGGTCGATCACGGCGTCTGCAACGAGCCGTCTTTCCTCAACGGGCTCGAGGACATCGAGGCCGTCGTCAAGGCGCTGGTCTCCGCCAGGCCGGACGCGATCCAGATGAACTATGGCCAGGCGGACCTGCTGCAGGACGTGTCCGGCAAGGACAAGCCAGCATTGGTGATGCGCATCGACATGGGCAATCCCTACAACCGGATCCGCCACCGCGACATGTGGGCCGTGCTGCAGAACGAGGCTGAGCCGCTCATCGGCGCCATCGAGATGGACGCGGCGTGCGTCGTCGTCAACCTGTTCATGCTGCCGGACGAGCCGGACCTGTTCCGCCAGTGCGTGCAGAACATCTCTCGCGTGCGAGCCGACTGCGACAAATATGGCATGCCGCTGATGATCGAGCCGCTGGTGATGCAGCCGGTCACCGAAAAGGGCGGCTACATGGTCGACGGCGATACCGACAAGATCGTCACGCTGACGCGGCTTGCCCGCGAAATGGGCGCCGATATCGTCAAGGCCGATCCTACCGATAATGCCGAAGAGTTTCACAGGGTGGTGGAGGCCGCGCGCTGCCCGGTTCTGGTGCGCGGCGGCGGCAGGGAAGACCTGCGCGCGGTCTTCGACAAATCTGCGGCCTTGATGCGGCAGGGCGCAATGGGCATGGTTTACGGGCGCAACATCTATCAGCATGCCAATCCGAGCGCGGTGGTGCGCGGTCTGATGGCCATCGTGCATGATGACGCGAGCGGCGAACAGGCCTCAGCGCTCTACCACCAAGGCTGAATTTCACGTTTCGAACCTTGGGAGGGGTTCCCGCATGAAAGACTATCTTTTGGGGCTCGATGCCGGCAACACCGTTATCAAAGCGGTGATATTCGACCGGCAGGGCAACGAGATCGCGGCCGCGTGCGAGGAGGGGCATAGCCGCATGCCGCACCCGGGGCATGTCGAGCGGGGGCTGGAGGAACTTTGGACGAATACACGGCAAGTCATCCGCGCCTGCATCGGAAAGGCAGAGATTCAACCGGAGGAAATCGTTGCGATCGGTTGCGCCGGACATGGCAACGGTCTCTATGCGCTTGATCGGGAAGGCGCTCCACTGCTCGGCATCCAATCGCTCGACACGCGGGCGGCCGGGCTGGCCGACGAATGGCGAGAGGCCGGTGTTGGCGACCGGACTTATCCGATCGCCCGACAGCGTCCGTGGCCATCCCAGACGCCGACGCTGCTTGGCTGGCTTAAGCGCTACCGGCCGGAACTGTTCAACCGTATCGGTACGGTATTCTTCTCGAAAGATTTTGTCGTCAACCGCCTGACCGGCTGCCGCGTCAGCGAGGTGTCTGACATGTCGGGGGCCGGGCTCCTCGATCTTGCCACGCGCCGTTACGACAAGGCGTTGATGGAGGCCTACGGACTGGCCGATTGCATGGACCTCCTGCCGCCGCTCATCGAAAGCGCGGACATTGCCGGTACGGTGACGGAAGAGGCGGCGTTGGAGACCGGGCTCGCCGCTGGAACTCCCGTGGTCGGCGGCCTGTTCGACGTCGTCGCCTCGGCGCTCGGATCGGGCGTTTCGCGCACCGGCAGCGCCTCGATCATTGCCGGAACCTGGAGCATCAACCAGGTCATTGTCGACGGCCCCGACCTCGACGGGCCGGTCTTCATGTCTTCGACTTTCGATCGCACCCGCTATATGGCGATGGAGAACAGTGCGACCTCGGCCGCCAATCTCGAGTGGCTGGTGCGGGAGTTCTTCGAAGGCGAGCCTGTGAAAAGCACGTCACCTTTCGATGCCTGCAGCGCGCTGGCTGCGGCGATCGAGCCCGCGGCAACCGACCCGATCTACCATCCATATCTCTATGGTGCTCAGCAGGACGGCCACGCCCGCGCCGGGTTCTACGGTATCGCCGGCTGGCACACCAAGGGGCATCTCGTTCGCGCGCTTCTCGAAGGTGTCGCCTTCGGTCATCGCCAGCACATCGAGACGATCCGAAAGGCGGGCGCCGCCTTCAACGAGGCGGTTCTGTCCGGCGGCGGATCACGCAGCTTGATCTGGCCACAGATCTTTGCCGATGTGCTCGGCGTTCCCGTCACCATTGCCCGCTCGCGTGAAACCGGTGCGCTGGGGGCTGCGATTGCGGCCGGAACCGGCGTCGGGCTCTTCGCGGACTTTGGCGCCGGCGCTGCGGCCATGGTCGCCACCGAGCGGCATTATCGGCCGAACGTCTCGCTCGAGGCGCATTATGCGCGCCGTTATGAGCTCTATCGCGACATAGCTGAAGCGATGACGCCGTTCTGGCGGCGCCTGACGGCGGCCGAGCCAGCTGTTGCGGGAGTGGCGGCATGAATATGCATATGAATGATGCGGTAAACGATGCTGGAAAATACGACTTCATCGTCGTCGGCGCGGGATCGGCGGGATGCGTTCTGGCCAACCGGTTGTCGCTCGATCCGAAAAATCGCGTCCTTCTGCTCGAGGCGGGCGGCAGCGACCGGTATCATTGGGTGCATGTGCCGATCGGTTATCTCTACTGCATGGGCAACCCGCGGACCGACTGGATGATGAAGACGGCGGCGGAAGACGGACTGAACGGAAGGTCGCTGCCTTATCCGCGGGGAAAGCTTCTGGGCGGCTGCTCGTCGATCAATGGCATGATCTACATGCGCGGCCAGGCAGCCGATTACGACGGCTGGCGGCAGGCGGGTAACACCGGCTGGGGCTGGGACAACGTGCTGCCCTATTTCCTGAAATCCGAGGATCATTATCGTGGCAAATCGCGGATGCACGGGGCCGGCGGCGAATGGCGGGTGGAAAAACAGCGGCTCTCTTGGCCAATCCTTGACGCCTTTCGGGATGCGGCGGAGGAACTCGGAATTCCAAAAATCGACGATTTCAACGGCGGCGACAACGAGGGCTCAGGCTATTTCGAGGTCAACCAGCGCGGCGGCCTGCGCTGGAATACGACCAAGGCGTTTTTGCGCCCGGCGATGAAGCGCACCAATCTGCGCGTGCTGACCGGTGCCGAAACCGAGCGGCTGGAATTCGACGGCAGGAGCGTGACAGGCGTGCGGTTCCGGCTGAATGGGCAGAGTTATCTGGCTCGCGCCGGTCGCGAGGTCATTCTGTCCGCCGGCGCGATCAATTCCCCGAAAATCCTGGAGCTTTCCGGGGTCGGCCGTCCGGAGGTGTTGACCGCTGCCGGACTGGAGGTCACCCATGAACTTCCGGGTGTCGGCGAAAATCTGCAGGACCATCTGCAGATCCGTACGGTCTTCCGCATCGAGGGCGCCAAGACGCTGAACCAGCTCTATCATAACTTGTTCGCGCGGGCGGGCATGGGGCTCGAGTATATGCTGCGCCGGTCTGGGCCGCTGTCGATGGCGCCGAGCCAGCTCGGGATCTTTGCCAGGAGCGATCCGGCTGTTGCTACGGCCGATCTCGAATATCACGTGCAGCCGTTGAGCACCGACCGGCTCGGCGAACCGCTGCACAAATATCCGGCCGTCACCGTTTCCGTCTGCAATCTGCGGCCGGAAAGCCGGGGAACCGTGCATGTTGGCGGCGCCGACCCTTCCCTGGCACCGCAAATCCGCCCGAATTATCTTTCGACCGTTGGCGATCGGATGGTCGCGGCGAAATCGGTCAGGCATGCCCGCCGGCTGATGGAGGCCGCCGCCATTCGCAAATACCGGCCGCAGGAGACGCTGCCGGGCACGGACTACCAGAGTGACGAGGAACTAATCCGTCGCGTCGGCGACATCGCCACGACGATCTTTCATCCGGTCGGTACCTGCAAGATGGGCAGCGACACGATGGCGGTTGTCGATCCGCAATTGCGGGTTCACGGGTTGGCGAACCTGCGCGTGGTCGATGCCTCTATCATGCCGACCATCGTGTCGGGGAACACCAACTCGCCGGTGATCATGATTGCCGAGAAGGGCGCCGAGCACATTTTGTCGAGGACGTAAATGGCTGATCGCAGCAGGCGCATGATGGAAGAGGTAAAGACCGATGTGAAACTGGTCGTGCCGGCCGCACCGATCTCCGGCTAAGCCCTCCCATACATCCGGCTCGCCCGCAGCAGGCGTTGCGAATAGGGATGTTCGACCGCGCCTCTTCGCAGCGCCTCGATATCGACCTGTTCGACGATTTCGCCCGCCTCCATGATCGCCACACGGCTGCACATGTGGGAGACGACGGCGAGGTCGTGGCTGACGAGGAGATAGGTGAGGCCGCGCTCCTTGCGCAGGTCCTGCAGCAGATTGAGGATTTCGGCCTGGACCGACACATCGAGAGCGGATGTCGGTTCGTCGAGAAGCAAGACGTCGGGATTGAGCATCAAGGCGCGGGCGATGGCCACGCGCTGCCGCTGGCCGCCGGAGAGCTGATGCGGAAATCGGTAGCTCAGCGCCGGGTCGAGGCCGACGGATCTGAGAACCGCATTCACATCGACGGAATTGCTGTCCAGACCCTGGTTGCGCAGCGGCTCCTGCAGTTGCGAGCGGATGGTCTTGCGCGGATGGAGCGATCCATAAGGGTCCTGGAACACCATCTGCACCCGGCGGAAGAACGGTCGGCTGCGCTCTCGGTCCAGCGTTTCGCCGTTGAGCGCGATCTGCCCGTCATAATTGCCATTGAGGCCTGAGAGCGCCCGAAGCACTGTGGATTTGCCGCAGCCGGATTCGCCGACCAGGCCGAAAGCCGTGCCGCTCTCGATGGCGAGATTGACACCTCTGACGACCGGCCGCTGGCCGTGTCCGAAGCGGATGGTGAGATTGTCGATCGTGATCATCGCGGCGGCTCCACTGCAAAATCGTCAAGCCAGGCCGGATCGCGCTTCAGGATCGGCAGCCGGACGGGCGGTTTCTCGATCTTCGGCAGAGATGCCAGAAGCCCCTGCGTATAGGGGTGTTTCGCCTTGTCGAGATCACACGCCTCGAGCACTTCCACGACGCGGCCGGCATACATGATGAGGACGCGATCGCAGAAATTGCGGATGAGGTTGAGGTCGTGGCTGATGAAAATCAGGCCGAGATTGCGGCGCAAGACCAGCTCGTCGAGCAGAGCCAGGATTTCGAGCCTCACCGTCACGTCGAGCGCCGAGGTCGGTTCGTCGGCGATCAGCACTTCGGGCTCGGCTATCAGCATCATGGCGATCATCACGCGCTGGCCCATCCCGCCCGATATCTCGTGCGGATAGAGGCGGGCGACGCGTTCGGGATCGCGGATCTTGACGGCCTCGAGCATTTCGAGCGCCTGACTGTAGGCTTTCCTGGCGCTCTCCCTTGGATGGTGAAGACTATAGGTTTCGGCGATCTGTTCGCCGATCCGCATGACGGGGTTGAGCGAGTATTTCGGATCCTGCAGGATGAGCCCGATGCGTCTCCCGCGGATCGTCATCATCGTTTTCTCATCCGCCTTGAGGAGGTCGAGGTCGCCAAAGCGCATCCGCTCGGCGCTGACATGTGCCGTTGGCGGCAGGAGCTTCATGATGGCGCGGCCGACGGTGGACTTGCCCGACCCGGACTCGCCGACGATCCCGAGTTTTTCCTGCCCGAGCGTAAAACTCACGCTGCGCACCGCGCGCATGTGGCCGCCGCCATAGGCGATTTCGAGGTTGCGGATATCGATCAGCTCGGTCATTCCGCCCCCCTGGGATCGAGGACGTCCCGGAGGGCGTCGCCGACAAGGTTGAAGGCGAGGCTGACCAGCGCGATGGCGATGCCCGGCGCGGCGATCACCCACGGGCTGTCGAGCATGAATTCGCGCCCGCTTGCGGCCATCGAGCCCCATTCGGGCCATGGCGGCTGCGCGCCGAGGCCGAGGAAGCCGAGACCAGCGGCGGTGATGATGATGCCGGCCATGTTGAGGGTGACGCGGACGATGACCGAGGGAATGCACATCGGCAGGATGTGGCGGGTGATGATCGCGATTGAGGTCGCGCCCTGCAGGCGCACGGCGGCGATATAATCCGCCTTGCGCAGGCTGAGCGTCTCGGCGCGCGCCAGCCGCGCGATCGGCGGCCAGGCGGTCAGCGAAATGGCGATGATCGCGTTGGTGATGCCGGGACCGAGGGCGGCGGCAAAACCGAGCGCCAGCACCAGCCCGGGGAAGGAGAGGAAGATATCGGTGATGCGCATCAGGATTTCGTCGACGATGCCGCCGAAATAGCCGGAGAAGGTGCCGATCAGCAGGCCGAGGGGCGCGACGATGATCGTAACCAGCATGATGATGTAGAGCGTCGTGCGCGCGCCGTAGATGACGCGGGCAAAGACATCGCGGCCGAAATTGTCGGTGCCGAGCCAATGCTCGGCCGAGGGCGGCGCAAGCCGTCCGGCCATATCCTGGACGATCGGATCGTAGGTCGTCAGCAAGGGAGCAGCGATTGCCACCACGATCAGCAGCACGATGATGACGAGGCCGGCAAGGCCGAGCGGGTGCAGGCTGAACTTCTGCCAGCCCTGATGGATCTGCTGCGCCGACGAGTGGAACCAGCCCTGCGGCTCCGGCGCTAGCAGCCATCCGCGAAAGCCGCCGGCATGGGCGCTGTTTGCGTCTTCGGTCGAGATCGTCATGGCGTCACCGTGTTCTCGGATCAAGGATGCGATAGAGGACGTCGGACAGGATGTTGATCGTCATGAAGACGGCACCGATCGTCAGCACCGAACCCATCACGACATTCATGTCGTTCATCTGCAGCCCGCGGGTGAGGTATTGGCCAAGTCCCGGCCAGCCGAAAACCGTCTCGATCAGCACCGCGCCTTCGAGCAGGCCCCCGAAGGTCAGCGCCAGGATAGTCAGCAGCTGCACGCGGATATTCCGGAAGGCATGCCGCCAGACGACCTTGCGGGTGCCGAGGCCCTTTGCCCGCGCTGTGATGATGTATTCCTGGCTCAGCTGCTCCAGCATGAAGCTTCGCGACATGCGGCTGATATAGGCGACCGAGTAATAGCCGAGGATCGCCGCCGGCAGGATGATGTGGCCGAGCGCGTTGTGAAACACGTCCCATTGCCCCTGGATCGCCGCATCGATCAGCAGGAAGCCGGTAATCGGCGTGACAAGGCCTTCGTAGAAGACGTCGATCCGACCCGAGGCGCCGACGAGCTTCAGCTTCGCATAGAAGACGAAGAGCGCCATCAGCCCAGTCCAGAAGATCGGGATGGAATGGCCGGCAAGGGCAACGATCCGGGCGATGTGGTCGATCACGGTTCCGCGCCTGACGGCGGCGGTGATGCCGAGTGGGATGCCGACGATCGCACCGATGATCATGGCGATGATCGCAAGCTCAATGGTTGCCGGAAAGATCGTCATCAGGTCGGTGAGGATTGGCTGGCCCGTCGTCGCCGACATGCCGAGATCGCCTGTGGCGATCTTGCCAACATAGGAGAGGAATTGCATCCAGATGGGCTGCCCGAGCCCAAGCTCGTTATAGACGCGGTCGTAAACCTCCTTGCTGACCTCCGCCCCGGTAATGGCGAGCACCGGGTCGGCGGGCAGCAGGCGACCCATCGAGAAGGTCAGGAAGAGCAGGCCGAGCAGCGTCGTGACGACAGCTACCACGCGCCCCGCCAGCCGCCGCAGCAGGCTGATCAGAGGGTGCGGGGCCGCGTCGGCGAACCCGCCCGCGGTCGAGCGGCGGCTCGCCTCCTGCTTCGATGTGAGATCGGCGCTCGCCACGCGCTCTACTCCTTGGTCACGTCATGCCAGCGCGTCGACCATGTCGTGTGCCCGTGATAGCCCTTCACGTTGGCGCGCATGACATAGGGGTCGGTTCGCTGGAAGAAGATGACGAGCGGGGAGGCCATGCCGGTATAGATGCCGTCCATCTTCTTGAAGATGTCGGTGCGCTTTTCCGTGTCGCGCTCCTTCATCGATTGGTCGATCAGCGTGTTGAGCTCATCAACCTTCATGCCGGTCCGCCAGAGATAATAGCTGCCGAGGCGCGCCTCGTCGCTATTGTCGGGGTTGAAGGCATATTGCGTGGCGACGGCGAAGGGATCGGGCAGGCGGGCGCCGGAATTGCCGAGCAGCACTTCGAATTTGCGCTCGCGGAAGGCGGGCGTGAACTCGCCGGGCACGAGATCAAGATCGATGCCGGCGGCGCGGGCGCTGGCCTGCAGCGCCTCGGCGAAGGGCAGGGTTGGCGCCCCCGAGGGATTGAGGACTTTCTTCAGGCCGTTGGGGTAGCCGGCCTCCGCCAGCAGTTGCTTGGCCTTGGCGGGATCGTAATCGTAGCGGACGGCCGTCTCACCGGGAGCGCCGATCATGCCGCGCGGGATCATCGACTGCCAGGGGAAGCCGGTATAGCGCATGATGTTGCCGGAGATCGCCTTCCAGTCGAAGGCGTACTGAAAGGCTTCGCGGACCTTCGGCTTCTGCAGGTCCGGGTCTTTCTGGTTGAGGGCGATATAGTAAAAGCCGAGGCCCGGCACATTCTCGATGACCATATCCTTATTGGTGGAGAGCGCATCGAGATCGCCGCTTGCCACATATTGGCCGACATCGACGTCGCCGGCTTCGAGCTGAAGCCGGAGATTGCCGGATTCCGGGATATGGCGGGCAACGACGCGGGCCATCGCCGGCTTGCCGCCCCAATATTTCGGCTGCGCATTGAAGATCGCCACATCGTTCGGCCGCCATTGCGCCAGACTGAACGGGCCGCTGCCGGCGGAATTGGCCGAGAGCCAGGCGCCGCCGAAATCGCCGTTCGCCTCGTGCGACAGCACCGTCTTCTTGTCGACGATGCCGATCGAGGAACCGGCCAGCGAATAGAGCACCAGGTCGGTATTGACCGTTTGCGGCAGCTCGATCTCCAGCGTGTGTTCGTCCTTGGCGCGGACGAGCTTTTCGACGTTATCTGATGTGAAACCCCAGAGTGCGACGTCGGTGGAGCCGACCTGGCCCATCTTGATGACGCGCTGGATCGACCAGGCCGCATCCTCCGCGGTGACCTTGTTGCCGCTCTGGAAGACTGCGTCGTCGCGCAGGGTCAGCGTGATGACCTTACCATCAGGCGAGACCTCCCATTTCGTCGCAAGCATCGGCTTCAGCGTCTTGAGGTCATCAGGCGACAGTTGCACGAGGTTGTCGTAGAGGTTGGAGATCAGCTCGGAAACCGTCCGGGCGTTGTTCTGGGCCGGATCCAGCGTGCGGATGCCGGTCAGGTTCGTCCCGATCACCAGCATGTTGGGCGGCGATGCCGCCAGGCTCGGCTGCGCCGCCATCAGCGCGCCTGTCATTGCGATTGTCGTCAGTAGCTGTTTCAGCACCTCAAGACCTCCCAATCCTGTTGTTTGCGGAATGAATGTTTCGAACTTAGCCGGCTGCCTTGATGTCCTGCCGGTCCGTTTGAATGTCGCCCGCGGCCTCCCAGCCTCGAAGCAACCGATGCAGCTCGTCGCGGTCATGCGCATCGAGCTGCGGCAATCCCGGCACGCGTACCGGGCCCACGTCGAGGCCGGAAAAGGTGACCGCCTCTTTCACGACCGTCACGTTCGCGCCGTTGCGGAATTTGGTACGCATCCGCTCGAAGGGTTCGAGCTTGTTGACGATGGCTCTCGCCGCGGCGAAATCGCCCTTGTCAAGCGCTTCATGGACGGCGAGCGACAGCCTCGGGGCGACGTTGACGAGGCCCGAGGTGAAGCCGCGTGCGCCGGCCGCGGTGAACGTCGGCGCCCAGCTCTCCGCCAGGCCGCAGACGAAGAGCGCGCCATTGGGATCGGCGGCGGGGATCGCCCGCGACAGCAGCATCAGATCGGTCGTGGCGAACTTGATGCCGGCAATATTATCGTGGTTGGCGAGGCGGACGATCTCCGCAACGGTGAAACCCTCGGCTCTGACATAGGCGACGAGGGGCAGGGGCGAAGCGTCGGCGAGATCGCAGAAATAATCGATTTGGGCAGATGGTGCTGCGAAGGGATCGACGGGCTGATGCGACATGACGGCGGAGGCGCCAATCGCGGCCGCATTCCTGGCCATTTCGATCGCCTCGCGCAGCGACCGGCCGATCGCCGCCGTTACCGGCGCGCGGCCGTCGACGCCTGAAACCGCCGCCTCGTGGACGATCCGGATCTCCTGCGGCGTCAGCGCATAAAATTCGCCGGTATTTCCGGCTGCGACGATGTTGTGAATGCCGGCCACGGCCACCCGCTCGTAGACCTTCCCGGTAATCCGGGGCTCGACTTCGCCCCCAGCGTCATAGGCTGTGACGGGAACGCCTGACACGCCCTTAAGCGCCTTGCGCATGATCGCGATGCTCATTTTTCTCCCCCGTTCGCTTTTCTTCCAGTTGATTCAGCCGAAACGGAAGGGCGGCAGCCCCTCCGCATCGACATCGAAGGCGATGACCGTGCCTGCCTCGAAACGTCCGGTGCGGTCGGTTGACAGGCTCGTGACGTAAAGGGTGCTGAATTCAGGCCCTCCGAAACACGGCATGGTCGGTGCTGCGACCGGCAGAATGTAGATTTCGACGATTTCGCCGTCGGGCGATATTCTATTGAGGCGGCCTGCGGAGACGCCGGCGCTCCAGTAGAACCCGTCGCGATCGGTCGTCGCTCCGTCCGGCCGCCCTTGTTCCTCGGTGAAGCCGCGAAGTCGACGTCCCTTGCCGATCTCGCTTTTCTTCGGATCGAAATCGAAGGCTCGCAGAAAGCACTGCCGGCTGTCTGAGTGATACATCCGCCGGCCGTCCGGCGACCAGGCAAGGCCGTTGGAACTCGTCAGTCCCGTTGCAACGGTCCGCGTGCTGCCATCGGCGCCGACACGATAGAGCGCCGCGTCGTTCACCTGCGGCTTGGCCTCGCTGATCGAGCCGACCCAGAAATGCCCGTCCGGGCCCACCTTGCCGTCGTTGAGCCGGCCATTGATGTCGCGCCCGACAGGATCGCAGAGAAATTCGAGATCACCGGAAACGGGATCGAAGAGATGGACGCCGGTCTGGAGGCCTACGACGATCCTGCCGTCGCGGCAAAGCCCGAGGCAGCCGACCGCCGCCGGCATGCCGAAGCGGTCGATCTTGCCTCCTGCCGAGATCCGGACGATCGCCGGCGCCAGTATGTCGACGTGCCACAGAGCACCGGTCTGCTCGTCCCACACAGGCGATTCGCCGACCGTCAGCGGTTGCTGCAGCACCGAGCGGACCTTCGGTTCAAGGATGCGGGGCGCCGTCACGAAACGATCTCCGGCTTTTTGACGAGCCCTTCGCCAACGAAGCTTTCATTCTCGGCCAGATCCGCAGGCTCATGAATATCGATCAGACGGAGATGCTCGATATGCTGGCGAAAGAACGGGCGCAGCAGCGTCCCGACGCGTCCGGCAGCACCCATCACAGCAACCTGTCTCATCGTGCTTCCTCCCGCCATCGCTCAGACGCCTTGGAACATCCGGGCGCGCGCATTCAGTATGTGTCTCTTCATCGCATCGTGGGCTTCGGTTTCCCGCCGCGCGAAGATGGCCTCCACGATCACCGCATGTTCATCCTGGACGCTGCGAATCTGCTCCGGCGTGCGCTTCAGGCTGAGGCTTCGCGTCACCGAATGGCCGATGGCAAAATGCGGCCGGAACCATTCGCGCACCGTGATATGGAACTGGTTGCCGGTCGCCATCGCGATCGCATCATGCAAAGCCTGGTCTTCCTCGGCGCCGAGCTCCCCGTTCTTCAGACATTGCTCAATCGCAAGCAGCGCTGCCGTGATCCGCTCCTTGTCGGACGGCTGCCAGTTCCGTGCGGCCAGTTCCGCAGCCTCGGCCTCCAGCCCGGCACGGAATTCGAAAAAACGCTGGACGTCGGCGAGCGAGCCGACCGGAACCATTTTCAGCATCGACGAATCCGGCCGCTGCCGGACATAGGAGCCCGATCCCTTGCGCGATACGATAAGGCCATCGGTTCTGAGCCGCTCCAGGGCCTCGCGCACCACGGGTCTGGAGGCGCCGAAGTCGGTGGCGAGCTTCGTCTCCGATGGCAGCCGTTCGTTCACCGGAAATTTGCCGTCCGCTATCATCGCTACGATCTTCTCGTAGATGATGTCGCTGAAGCGAGTTGCGCCTCTGTTGGAAACGGCATCTGCTGCGAATGTCATTATCGTCCTTTTCTCTCCCGCCACGCGGCAATTCAGGCGCCGCGCTGTCACGCGGCCAGGATGTGGCGCATGGACAACATCTGACAGATAAGCTGTCTTTCTTGCCTCAGCTCCGTTTCCCGCGGGGCCGCGACGGCTCGTTTGATGCTTCATTGCTAGATAATCTGTAATGATCTGTCAACTCTTGTAATTATTTGAGAGCGTGTTTAGGCTCAGTTTTAACGCGGAGGGGCGAAACGGCAGGTCGGGAGTTCACCGGTACCACCCGGAAAGGCTGTGCCGGCATGAATTGCGACTCTCCGTGTAGACGCGCGTGGCGCGCCGCAGCTATTTCAATCGCTACAAGGAAAGAAAGATGAAGATCGACCGCATGCGGGTGTTCATGACCCGCGACAAGGACCGCCCCCGCGTAATCGTCGCGCTCGACACCGATGACGGGCTGACGGGTTGGGGCGAATGCTACAATCACGGCCCCGACAAGGCGTTGCCGCCGCTGCTCGATTATCTCTACGGCTTTCTCTCCGGCCAGGACCCGACACGGGTCGATTATCTCGTCAACCTGCTGATCCAGCAGAGCCGGTTTCCGCCGGGCGCGCTCGGTCTTGCCGCCATTTCGGCGGTGGACCACTGTCTGTGGGATTTGGCGGCCAAGGCGGCGAATGTCCCGGTCTACAAATTGCTGGGTGGCGAGGTGCGCGACCGCATCAAGGTCTACGCCGGGGTCTATACCGCGCCCGACGCGCCGGCCGCCCGCGAGGAGTTCGACCGCCTGAACGAGGAATGTGGTTTCACCGCCTTCAAGCTAAGCCCCTGGCGCATCGACATGCACGCCCATCGCTGGGGGAATGTTGTGAAAGCCTCAGCGGACTATTTCCGCTCGCTTCGCGAGACGGTCAATGACGAATACGAGATCGCCTTCGACGCTCATGCCAAGATCTTCGAACCAATCGCCGCAAGACAGCTCGGCAATGCCCTGGCGCCCTATGATCCGCTGTTCTTCGAAGAGCCGCTGCGTCCGGAGAATATCGAGGCCTGGGGCGATCTGAAACAGGGGCTCAACTGTGTGCTGGCCACCGGCGAGTCGCTTTATAACAGGAACGAATTCCTGCGGCTGTTGCAGGTCAAGGGCGCCGACCTGATCCAGCCCGACATCTGCGTCGTCGGCGGCATCAGCGAAATGCGCCGCATCGCCACGCTTGCCGAAGCCTATTTCGTCGGCGTCGCTCCGCACAACCCGATGGGGCCGCTGGCAACGGCGGTCAATGTGCATTTTTCGGCCGCGGCTCAGAATTTCCGCATCCTCGAATACCGGCTGCCAAAGGGCCGGGCTTATGTTTACGGCGGCCTCGATGTTGAAAAGCGGCAGGGGGAAACGCGCTACGTCGTCGATCCCTATCTGCCGAAGAACGGCTATCTCGAGCTGCGCCCTGATCGGCCCGGCTGGGGCGTCGAAATGGACGAGAAGGCAATGGAGGAGGAAGGGTATATCCACTGGCAGCGGCGTGTGCCGAAGCGACCGGATGGTTCTTACGCCTTCGCTTAGAGACGCCGCTCAAAAAAGTCGGGACTGGCTGCTGCCGCATAGTGGCAGCCATTTCCTGGTTGTCAGGCGACACCGACGTTATGCGTGGTCATGGCATTCTCCAACATCTCGCACGTTCGAAGGGCCTGTCTGAGCGCAGACGACTGATCGCCGACGAAAGCGTTGGCGGCCATGAACCTTCCCCTGGCAATAATCCGCCCGATTATGTTTCGACCGTCGGCGATCGGATGGTCGCGGCGAAACCGGTCAGGCATGGCCGCTGGCTGATGGAGGCCGCCGCCATTCGCAAATACCGGCCGCAGGAGATGCAGAAACAAAGGGATGGTGCGGTTCTGCGCTTCCGCTGAAATCTGAACTGCGCTCGATCTAGTCTAAAGCGTCCAGTCATCCCGGTATTGGACTTCGGCAGCTTTGTCCTCGCGGCAAATCGTTTCCAGCGCCAACGAGGCACGGCTGGAGTGTCTTTGCTTGTGCCGCAGGATTGCAAACTGGCGGGACGGCAAAGGAAAGCGCGCCTTTACCAACAGCCCCTGCATCAAGAGCGGCGCGGCCACGGCGCCGGAAACGACCGTTGCGCAGAGGCCTTCTCTTGCAGCCGATATGACGGCTTCGTTCGATGGCAGCTCGAGTGCGACAGTCAGATCTCCGGGGCCGATGCCGAGTTTGGAAATCGCCGCCTCGAAAGCCGACCGGGTTCCGGACCCCTTTTCCCGCATTACCCATTTCGTGCCCGAAGCCAGCTCCGCCGGGGCGATCGGTTTGCCACGCGCCCAGGGGTGGCGCGGACTGACGACGACAAGGAGTTCGTCCTCGGCAAGCGGCTGAACATTCAGCGCCGGCTCATCAACGCTGCCTTCGACGAATCCGACTTCCGCCAATCCATCGAGAACCGCTTTTGCCGCCGTGGTCGTATTGCCGATCATCAGCTTCAGGTCGATGCCCGGATAGCGGTTCTTGAAACGCATCAGCATTGCTGGCAGCCAATAGCTTGCGATCGTCTGACTGGCAAACACAACGAGCTCACCCTTTTGCAGGCCGCCGAGATCGGACAAGACGAGTGCTGCGGCTTTTGCGCGCGCGAGTGTGGCTCTTGCCTCCCCCAGAAACACCCGCCCTTCATATGTCAGCTCTATGCGGCGTCCGACACGGTGAAAAAGCTCGACGCCATAGGAGGCCTCGAGATTGCGGATGGCGGAACTGACGGCTGATGGCGTGAGGCCGATCGCCGAGGCCGCGTTGGTCAGGTGCTCGCGTTCCGCAACCGCGACGAAAATGGAGAGCTGTTCGAAGGTCATAGCAATCGTTCGATTTTGTCGAATGAACTATATTAATCTATTCAATAGAAGTCGACAATTGGGTGTGGGACAGTAGAGCATTCCACAAGGTCTTGCCGATGTTCGTTTCCGTCTCGCGTTCCCCGTCGCTTCCTACTGTCCCACCGGGACTTTTCCTTTGCGCGGCAGTCACGCTCATTGCGCGGTTGGTCGAGCAGTTGCAACTGGTGATTTTCGGCGCGCACTGGATCGAGAGCCTCGTGCTGGCCATTCTGATCGGCATTGCCGTGCGCTCCTCGGTCCGTCTTCCGCAGAGTTTCACTCCAGGCATTCACTTCGCCGCCAAAACGCTGCTTGAGATTGCCGTCGTGTTGCTGGGCGCCTCGCTCAGTACGGCTGCCATCCGGCAGGCCGGGCTGCCGCTTGTCGGCGGAATTGCCGTCCTGGTTGCTCTGTCCCTGGCCGGCAGCTTTCTGCTCGGGCGTCTATTGGGGCTGTCGACCGGCCTAGCGACCTTGGTTGCGTGCGGCAACTCAATCTGCGGCAATTCTGCGATTGCCGCTGCAGCCCCTGTCATCGGCGCCAAACCCGACGATATCGCTGCCTCGATAGCCTTTACCGCGCTGCTCGGCGTTGGTGCGGTGCTGGCGCTGCCGCTTCTGCATCTGCTCCTGGGCCTCAGCACCGTACAATATGGCGTCTTCGCAGGGCTGACAGCCTATGCCGTGCCGCAGGTATTGGCAGCCACGGCCTCTGCCGGAGCCGTCAGCACCCAGGTAGGCACGCTCGTCAAGCTGATCCGCGTGATGATGCTCGGACCCGTCATTCTTGTGCTCGGCGCACTTCATGGCCGGCGTCCCGGTGGCTCCGCATTCAATCTCCGCCATGTTATGCCATGGTTCATCCTCGGTTTTGCAGCCATGGCGACGCTTCGCTCCTTTGACGCGATCCCGGCACCGCTGCTGACCGGGATGTCGGCGGTCTCCGCCGCTTTTACCGTCACCGCGATGGCCGCGTTAGGCCTCTCCGTCGATGTGAGATCCGTCGCCCATACCGGCGGCCGGGTCCTTGCAGCGGCGGCGCTGTCGCTGCTGGCTCTGGCGGCTCTTGGGCTTTGCTTGATGGCACTGCTTGACATCGGCTGATCGAGGCGATTTGCCCAAAATACCGGCAAAGATTCCGGTTGCCTTCGAAACGATCAGCGGGTAGCCTGTATATACAGGTCGGGTGGAAACAAGGTCGTCATGCGGGTCATCTCTTCACAGCAAGCTGCGGATCTCCTCGAAGACGGGATGACTGTCGCTGCTTCGGGTTTCGGAGGATGCTGCCATCCCGAGGCCATCACGGCTGCGGTGGAGGAGCGTTTCATCGCCTCTGGAAAACCCCGCAATCTGACGCTCTTGTTTGCTGCCAGCACAGGCGATCGTCAGACGCGCGGCATGGGGCATTTTGGCTATGAAGGCCTCGTCGCCCGCGTGATCGCCGGGGGCTGGCGGGGAACGCCGCGCCTTGGCAGGCTGGCGATCGAGGAAAAGATCGAAGCGCATTGCTGGCCGCAAGGCGTCATCGCCCAGCTCTATCGTGCGATTGCCGCCGGTCAGCCTGGGGTGATCACCCATATCGGGCTCGGTTCTTTCATGGATCCGCTGCATGGCGGCGGCCGCATGAATGCGACGACGCCGCGCGCGCTTGTCGAGCGTGTGTCTTTGCGCGGCAAGGAATGGCTGCTATATCCCTCGATTCCGCTCGACTGCGTGCTTTTGCGCGGTACGACGGCCGACGAAGACGGCAACATCACCCTCGAGGACGAAGCCTTTCCGCTCGACGTGCTTGCCATGGCCCAGGCAGGCCGAAATTCCGGCGGTGTCGTCATCGTGCAGGTCAAGCGGATTGCCGAGCGCGGCTCGCTGCCGCCGGGCGATGTTCGCATCCCCGCGGCGCTGGTCGACTATGTTGTCGTTTGCGAAAATCCGGCCCAGCACGGCGTCAGTTTCGCCGAGACGGACAATATCGCCTATACCGGGCGCGTCCGGATGGCCGTGAGCCGTCTGCAGCCGGCGCCGCTGTCGGCCGATAAGATTATTCAGCGCCGCGCCTTCCTGGAGCTGGCGCCGCTCCATCGCCCGACGATCAACCTCGGCATCGGCATTGCCGCCGGGATCGGCCGTATCGCCAGCGAAGAGGGATTTTGCGATTATACGGTGACGATCGAATCTGGCGTCATCGGCGGCGTGCCGGCCGAGGAGTTGTCCTTCGGCGCTGCCGTCAATCCGACCGCGATCATCCCACAGGCATCACAGTTCGACTTTTACGACGGCGGCGGCCTTGATATCGCCTTTCTCGGCATGGCCGAGGTGGATAGGTACGGTGCGATCAATGTCAGCCGCTTCAACAATTCCATAGTTGGGGTCGGTGGCTTCACCAATATCTCGCAGACGGCGGGGCGTGTTGTCTATCTCGGCGCATTTTCCGCCGGCGGCGCGGAAATTGCGGTTGCCGACGGCAGGCTCGACATCATCCGGGACGGCAGAGTTTGCAAGATCGTCGACCATGTCGACCAGATCAGTTCGAGCCCGGCCTTTGCCCCGGAAGGGCAGACACAGCTCGTCGTCACCGAGCGGGCGGTCTTTCAAGTGATCGACGGATGCCTGACGCTGACGGAGTTTGCCCCCGGCATCGATCTCGCCGCCCATGTTCTCGACCGCCTGCCGAAGGGCGTCGCTGTGTCGGGCCAACTGAAACAGATGGACGCGCGCCTGTTTTCCACCCACGCCATGAAGGACTTTGCCCCATGAAAATCGATGGAGCCGTCATCATCGTCACGGGCTCCGCAACAGGCGTCGGGGCTGCATGCGTGAAGCAGTTCGCCGAGGGCGGTGCCCGAGTGGTGGTCAACTATAGCCGCAGCAAGAAAGAGGCGGATGAGACCGGCGATATCTGCCGCAGCCTGGGCGCGGAGGTCGAGATCGTCCAGGCCGACGTTGCGGACGATGCTGCCTGCCGCCGGATGGTCGCGACGGCCGTTAATCGGTGGGGGCGGCTCGACGCCCTGGTGAACAATGCCGCAATGACGGTCAAATCGGATCCTTTCGATCTGGAGACATTGTCGGCAGAGGATTTTCAGAGTGTTTTCGGTGTCAATGTCATCGGCGCCTATCAGATGTGCCGGGCGGCGGTGCCTGCCATGCGTAACAGTGGGGGCGGCGCGATCGTCAATGTCTCATCCAACGTTGCCTTTACCGGCGGCGGCAGTTCGCTTGCCTACACGGCCTCCAAGGGCGCGCTCAATTCGCTGACAATGGCGCTAGCGCGCACCTGCGGTCCCGATATCCGGGTGAATGCGGTTTGCCCCGGCATCATCGATACCCGCTGGATGCGCGACACGCTCGGGCCGGATGCCTATGGCGCTATTGCCAAGCGATTTTCGGAAACCGCGCCGCTCGGTCGGGTCGCGACACCGGAGGACGTTGCCGGCGCCATTGTCTGGCTTGTTCAGGGGGCAGACTTCGTCACTGGGGAATTGCTCTCCGTCGACGGCGGCATCCGGCTGTCCGGTGGCGTTCGCAAATCCGTGGCATCCGGCGGAGCCGCATCGTGACGCTGTCGGCCCAATCCATTCTCGATTTCCCGGTGCCACAAGCGACGCATGTGGTCACTGCAAGCGATGCCATCCTCTACGCCCTGTCGGTCGGCTATGGCACCAACCCGCTCGACGAAAACGCGTTAAACTACGTCTACGAACGCGATCTAGTCACTGCGCCGACGCTTGCCAATATCGTGGCACATCCGGGCCCGTGGATGCAGCAGACGGGTGTCGACTGGGCGCGTCTCGTGCATTCCGAACATCGCCTGATGATCCACCGGCCGGTCCCTCTCGATGTGCCGCTGATCTCCCGGTCGCGCGTCTTGTCGGTGGTCGATCGCGGCATTGAGAAAGGCATGTTCGTCAGCTTCGAGCGCCTTATCGCAACCGTGGACGGTGATGAGCCGATCGCGACGATCGTCCAGACGAACGCCTGCCGCGGCGACGGTGGATGCGGTTCGGCGGGATTGGCGCCTGAACCTCTGTCCAAAGTCCCGGACAGAGGGCCTGACTTCGAATTCAACGTCGACATACCCGGTAACGCCGCGCTGCTTTATCGCCTGAACGGCGATCTCAATCCGCTGCATGTCGACCCAAGGGCAGCGGGCAGCAGCGGCTTCGATCGGCCGATCCTGCATGGGCTGTGCAGCTTCGGCTATGCGGGCTACGCCATCGTCGCCGCCATCGATCCAGGCATGGCTACCGGTTTGAGCGCGATCGCGGCGCGGTTCAGCGCGCCGATCTTTCCCGGAGAAACGATCACCCTGCAGATGTGGCGCAACGACGCCGAAATTCGCTTCCGGGGGATCGTTGCTTCCCGGGGCGTGACCATCCTCGACAACGGCATAGCGAGGCTGTCATGACGAAAGCGGTCAAGACGGCCGCCGGCGAGGCGCGCCAATATATCAGGATCAAGGAGCAGATCCTGGCCGAGATTGCCGAGGGCAAGCTGCAGCCGGGAGACCGGGTATCCTCCGAAAGCGAGCTGGTGGCGGCATTCGGCGTCAGCCGCATGACGGCGAACCGGGCGCTGCGGGAGTTGATGTTCGAGGGTGTCCTCAAGCGATCCGCCGGCATCGGAACCTTCGTGTCGCCAAAACACCTCGATGTCGATCTGCTTCAAATCCGCAACATAGCCGACGAAATACTGGAGCGGGGTCACACGCATAAGGCTACGGTCGTCAAGGCCGGTTTGATGAAGGCGGATGCCAACGTTGCCGACGCGCTCGAACTGACCCTCGGCGCTAAGGTGATGCATTCGCTGATCGTGCACATGGAAAACGACCACCCCATTCAGGTCGAGGAGCGCTACGTCAATCCGCTGGTCGCGCCCGACTATCTGTCGACCGATTTCAGCAGCATGACGCCGAATGAATATCTGACGAAGGTGGCGCCGATAACGGCGTTCGAACATATCGTCCAGGCCGTCAAACCGGACACGACGATCCGCAAATATCTTGGCCTGAAGAATGATCACCCTTGCCTGCGCGTCTTTCGAAGGACCTGGTCGGGCGAGGCCGTCGTGACCTGTGCGCTGTTATACTATCCCGGCGCGCAGTATCGGCTGGAAGCTCGGTCCACCAAGGGTCCCTCGAAGCCCGTCGCCATTCTCGGAGAGAAACAGTGAGCGCCACCCATTCTCCGTCGATCACCTTCACCGCGTCGCCGCCGACGATCGAGGACATCGCAGCAATTGCCCGTCGTCACGCCAGGATCGAAATCTCCGACGAGGTCGAGGCCCGGATTACGGCGGCGCGCGCTGTCATCGATCGCTATACGGAAAAGGATCTGCCGGTTTATGGCCTGACGACGGGACTGGGAGCGGGGGTCGATACACGACTTGCGACGGAAGATCTGGTGGCGTTTCAGATGCGTGTGCCGCAAGCCCGCGCAGTCGGCGTCGGAAAGCCGCTTGCCCAGGAATCCGTGCGGGCGATGATGGCCGTCAGGGCTGCCGGGATGGCGGCGGGCGGTTCCGGCATTTCGCTGAACGTGTTCCGTGGTTTGATCGCCGCCATTAATGCAGGTGTCCATCCTGTCGTCCCGTCATTGGGCTCGATCGGCGCGGCGGATTTGGCTCCGCTTGCCCATATGAGCCGGGCGCTTCTCGGCTTCGGCGAGATCGAGCTTGGCGGCGAAGTGCTGCCGGCCGCCGTCGCCCTGGAGAGAGCCGGCCTGAAATCTCTCGAATTGGCGCCGAAGGACGGGCATGCGCTTGTCGTAGCCAACAGTCTCTCCATCGGCCTCGCCTGCCTGGCGCTTGAGGATATCGGGCGGCTCTTCGATTGGTCTCTAAAGGCGATTGCCGTCAATTTCGAAGCGTTCCGGGCCAATGTCAGCGTCTTCGACGACCGCGCTCTGGCTGCGAGACCGGCCTTCGGGCAGCGCCGCGTCGCCGCTCAGCTGATGGACTTGCTTTCGGGAAGCTCCTTGGTTGCGGCCGATGCCGCAAGACGTCTCCAGGATCCTTTGAGCTACCGCTGCACGCCGCAGGTCTGGGGCGCGATGAGGCATGCGATCGACGAGGCAAGGCAGGCGACGGAGATAGATCTCGTCAGCTCCAGCGACAATCCTGTCGTCATCGCCTCCGAAGGCGTCATTCTTGCGCACGGCAATTTCGACATGACCGCTTTTGTGCTCGCCTGGGAAAGGCTGGGGCAGGCGATGGCGCATTGTGCGGCAGGCACCGCCTATCGGATCATGAAGATCATGTCGCCTGGCATGTCCGACCTTCCACGCTTCCTGACCCCGATGGGCCAGAGCCGGACCGGTTTTGCCACCGTGCAAAAGACTGTCTCGGCCATGGAAGCCGAAATCCGCCATCTCGCCATGCCGGTTTCGCTCTCGCCCTTTCCGGTCGCCGATGGCGTCGAAGATCAAGCTTCGATGGCGCCGAGCGTTTTGGCAAAGACGCAAGCGATCGTCGAGCGCCTGCGTTATCTCGTTGCCATCGAACTGATTGCCTCGGCACAGGCCGTCGAGCTGCGCGGTGTCTCAGGCGAATTGGGCAAGGGATCGGCTGAGGCCTATGCATTCGTCCGCAGCCATGTCCCGGCACTTGAAGAGGATCGCGCGCAGGGGCCGGATTTTGCGACGATCGCCGCATTGATTGGGCTTGGCCCGCAATAAGCCCGGTTCGCAACTGCCCCACCAAGAAGGGCAGGGCGCCGACCGGTCATGCCGACGGTTATTCTGGGGAATGCCGCCGGTTCGTTCATTGAAAAGTCAACAAGAGGGAATGATCATGAGAAATTGGACAAAGGGCTTATTTGCAGCCGGTATCATGGCAGCCGCCATGTTCCAGTCTGCATCCGCAGAGACCATCAAGGTCGGCAGCAAGAATTTCACCGAGCAGTTCATTCTCGCTGAAATGTATTCAGCCGTTCTGGAAAATGCTGGCTTCACCGTCGAGCGCAAGATCAACCTCGGCGGCACGCTGATTGCGCACCAGGCATTGGTGGCCGGCGAGATCGATCTCTATCCGGAATATACCGGCACGGCGCTTGCGTCCGTCGTCAAGGGCGAGATGTCGACCGATGCCGACAAGGTCTACACCCAGGTCAAGGACTTCTACGCCAAGCAGTTCAACCTCACATGGCTGAAGCCGAGCGGCATCAACAACGGCTATGTCATCGTTGTCCGGCAGGAAACCGCGCAGGCCAACAATCTGAAGAGCCTGTCGGATCTCGCCAAGGTTTCCAAGACCCTGGTCTTCGGCGGCGGTGCCGAGTTTCCGGATCGCGCCGATGGCCTGCCCGGCCTGAAGCGCGTCTACGACGCCGAATTCAAGGAGTTCAAGCAGTTCGCGAAGCTTGGTCTTCGTTACGACGCGCTGGAACAAAAGGACATCGATGTTGCCAATGGTGCAGCGACCGATTGGCAGATCGGTTCGAAGAATCTCGTGCCGCTGGCAGACGACAAGGGTCTGTTTCCGCCCTACTACGTAGCCCCCGTTGTCCGCCAGGACGTGCTGAAGGCCAACCCGAAGGTTGCCGAACTGTTGGAAGCGGTCGGCTCCCATCTCGACAACGAAAAGATGCGGGTCCTCAATGCCAAGGTCGAGACCGATCACGAGGAAGCCAAGGACGTGGCGGTCGGTTTCCTCAAGGAAAACGGCCTCTTGCCGAAATAACCGTCATGCTTCCGCGGCCGGATATCAATCCGGCCGCCCTCTGGCGCGGCGATCCTTTTGAGGGTTCTGTTCGAAAATCCGTCCGGTCAGCAGGCGGGCAGGAATGTGGAGAAGCGACAAATGCAGGAAATCTGGATCGATTATCTCAACGCCCTCGATGCCAGGGCGCTGGCGCTGACGAATGACGAGATTCTCGATGCGGTGGCGAAGGCGCTGGATGCGCAGGGCAGGGGTGAAACCGTCATCGAGCCGAGGGTTCATCTTGTGCCGGAGAGCTCCGACAAAGGCCATTTCAATGTGCTTCGTGGCTATGTCAAAGCGCTGAATTATGCTGGCGTCAAAGTCGTCGGCGATTTCGTCGACAACTACAAGGTGGACCTGCCTTCGGAGCTTGCGGTCCTCAACCTGTTCGACCCGAATACGGGCGTGCCGAAGGCCATCATCGACGCGACCGCCATCACCGACATGCGCACCGGCGCCGTCACAGCTCTTGGCGCAAAATATCTCGCTCGCAAGGACAGCAAGGTGCTCGGCCATGTCGGAGCGCGCGGAACCTCTTACTGGAATGTCCGGCTTCTCGACCATCTCTTCGACTTCGAGGAAATCCGCGTGCATTCGCGCCGCCCGGAAAGCCGCAATGCCTTCGCCAAGCGTCTTGAGGCGGATCTCGGCAAGAAGATCGTCGTCACCGACAATTGGGAGGATTGCCTCAAGGAGGCCGACATCATGGTCGAGGCCAGCCGTCTGCCGGAACCGGCGCCGCTGTTCAAGACCGAATGGGTGAAGAAGGGAGCCTTCGTCGTGCCCTATGGCACGATGAGCGCGCTCGAATTCGATCTCACCGACATCATGGACAAGGTCGTCGTCGACGATTGGGGACAATGCGGCCCCGGCAAGCCTTTTGGAGCGCTTCGCCGTCACGTCGATGAGGGCAAGGTGACAGCCGAGACCCTGCATGCCGAAATCGGCCAGATCATCTGCGGCGGAAAGCCCGGCCGTGAAAGCGATGAGGAGACGATCCTGTTCTGGCACCGCGGCCTCAGCACCACCGATGTGGCGCTCGGCGCCACCATGGTCGACAAGGCAAGAGAGATGAACATCGGCCAACGGCTGCGGTTCGCATAATTGCCATGGTGATGTTCAAGCCAATCGCCTGTTCGAGAATGTATAATCTCAG
The DNA here is from genome assembly GCF_005862215.1 of Rhizobium sp. MHM7A. Taxonomy (NCBI): domain Bacteria; kingdom Pseudomonadati; phylum Pseudomonadota; class Alphaproteobacteria; order Hyphomicrobiales; family Rhizobiaceae; genus Rhizobium; species Rhizobium sp. MHM7A. The sequence continues at coordinate 22,521 of NZ_VCHT01000019.1, read as the reverse complement.
TCCGCGCATTCGCGGCCTGTGGGACGCGCTGTTTGCGCAGGTCAGTCTGCAGTCCGGCATTGAACTCGAGATCATCGCTCACGCAGCACCGGCACCGCTGTCGGAGCTATGGGCGAGGCCGGACATGGGAGCGGTCTTCATGTGCGGCTATCCGTTTTCGCACATGCCCGAGGCTGCGCGACCGACGGCGCTTGCCGCACCCGTCTCGAGCGAGGCATGGTCTTTGGACCAGCCGCTCTATGCCAGCCACATTCTCGTCGCCTCCACCGGGCCGGTGAACGCTGTGGAGGATCTCGCAGCGGTACGCTGGGGCTGGACTGTGCGCGATTCTCAATCGGGCTACCACGCGGCGCGTTCCTTTCTTGCCGACCGGTTTGCCGGGAAAATGAAGCAGAGCATGACGGTCGGACCGCTGCTCAACCCGTCAGGCATCGTCGCCGCCCTCAAGGACGGCAGGATCGATGCCGGCGCGATCGACGCTTGCGCCTTCCAATTGCTGCGGATGCACGAACCCGATGCGATCGATGGTCTCCGTATTCTGGCGACGACCGATCCGCTTCCTGCGCCGCTGATGGTTGCCGCGCAGACATTGCCGTCGGACATCGCCGCAGCGTTGCAGCAAAGCCTCGTGACATTGCATGAAACGCCTGAGGGAGCGGCGGTTTTGGCGCGGCTCGGCCTCAGGCGATTCTCAACGGTCGTTCCCTCGGCTTACGATATTCTGCCGCAGAGAGCCGACGACGCCGATCGCAGATTGGGGATCTCATGGTAGACAGGAGGTCTCGACGATGAAATGGGTCCCTAAACATCTCGACCGGCTATTCGAAGCGCTGTTGGAGCACCTCTATCTCGTTTTTTCCTCGGTCGGCATTGCCCTGGTGATCTCGCTGATCGTCGGGATATGGGCGGCGAGGCGACCGCGGAGCTTTGCCGCGATCGTCATATTCACCGGTATCCTGTTCGCGGTGCCGAGCCTGGCGCTGTTTGCGCTTCTCATTCCCATCATGGGCATCGGTGCCGCACCCGCCATAACCGGTCTTGCCGCCTACTCGCTGATGATCCTGATCCGCAATATCGGCATGGGATTTCAAGCTATTCCGCGTGACATATTGGAAGCTGCCGATGGCATGGGCTACGGCACCGCACGGCGGATCTGGGAAGTCGAACTGCCGCTGGCAATGCCCTATATTGTCGGCGGGCTTCGCATCGCCATGGTGACGGTCATCGGCATTGCGACCGTTGCCGCCTATATCAATGCCGGCGGACTCGGCGTCATCATTTTCGAAGGCATCGACCAGCGCTTTCCTGAAAAGATCATCGCAGGCGGGCTGCTGACGTCATTTCTGGCGCTCTTTGCCGACTATTGTTTTGCCTCCTTCGAAAAGCTGCTGCGTCGGCGCAGCGGAGGGAAGGTAGCATGATCGTCATCGATGCATTCAGCTGGATCTTCAACAATTCCGGTACCTTCTTCAACGCTTTCAATCGCCATCTTCTGATGTGCGTCCTATCGCTCGGCATCGCCTTCGTCATCGCGGTACCGCTCGGATTTGTCGTCGCACGGTCTCCGCGCGCCTCCTTTGTGGTGGTCAATATCGCCGGCGCCCTGCGCTCCATCCCAAGCCTTGCGATCCTGTCGGCGACGATGCCTTTTCTCGGCATCGGATTGCTGCCGTCGGTGATCGCCCTCATCGTCCTGGCCGTGCCGCCGCTATTGTTGAACACGATCATCGGCATCCGCGAGATCGACGCCTCGGTGATCGATGCGGCGGATGGAATGGGCATGAGCGCCGGACAGATGCTGTGGGAGATCGAACTTCCCCTGGCTGTTCCGGCGATTCTGTCGGGCGTCAGGACGAGCGCCATCCAGGTCATCGGTGGGGCGGCGCTGGCCTCCTTCATCGGCGGCGGCGGGCTTGGCGATTTCATCAATGCCGGCATTGCGATCATGAACATGCCGCGCCTTCTCGTCGGAGCGGTGCCGATAGCCCTGCTCGCAATCTTTGCGGAATTGGCCTTCGGCGCCCTGGAGCGCCTCTTCACTCAACGGCGCTGAGCGGCCGAAAGCGGATATCAGGATGATTCATCTCGATCATGTTACCAAGAAATACGACGGAAGCGGCCCGTATGCGGTCGACAATCTCGATTTGTTGATCGAGACCGGCACGACAGTTGCCCTGATTGGTCCTTCCGGCTGCGGCAAGACCACGACCATGCGGATGATCAATCAGTTGGAGACGCCGACAACGGGACGCGTGCTGGTCGACGGAAGAGATATAGCCCGGGTCGATCAGAAGGAGCTCCGCCGCAGCATCGGCTATGTCATCCAGCAGGTCGGTCTGTTTCCGCATATGTCGATCGCACGCAATGTCGCGACCGTCCCGCGGCTTCTCGGTTGGGAAAAGGCGCGCAGCGATCGCCGCGTCGACGAGCTCCTGGATCTCGTCGGTCTTGATCCGGCCATCATGCGGCAGCGCCTGCCGCACGAATTGTCGGGCGGGCAGCGTCAGCGCGTCGGTTTTGCGCGTGCGCTCGCAGCAGACCCCGCAATCATGCTGATGGACGAACCGTTCGGCGCGATCGACCCGATCACCCGCGTTAGGCTTCAGGACGAATTCCGCGATATTCTGAGGAAGGTGAAGAAGACCGTCGTCATCGTCACGCATGACCTCGACGAGGCCATCAAGATGGGCGATCGCATCGCGATCATGCGGGATGGCCGCCTTCTTCAATATGATAGCCCGCAGGAAATTCTTGCGCGTCCCGTCAACGAATTCGTCGAGAACTTCCTCGGCCCCGACCGAGCCATAAAGAGGCTGAGCTTGATTGCCGTATCGACGATCATGACCGCGCCGGAACCGTTCAACGGCGAGGCCGAGATCGCCGCTGACGCCACGGTTCACGATGCCTTGGCGCTTATCCTCTCCGGCGAGATGCCGGGCCTTCATGTCAGGTCAGCCGATGGGACGCTTGCGGGATATCTGTCGCGAGCCACCTTGTTGCGCGCCAATCGGCTATAGTACAATTCCGGCAAAAGTCCGCAGCGGTTTTGCTCGACGTGAACAAGGCCACCTGCCCTTGCCGAAGGGCTAATACGCCAATCTACCCACGCGTGCCGAATGGATTTGCCGATCGCCTGTCTCATGCTGTCGACGGGTTTGACACGATGGGATCGTGTAAGGCAGGCTGGATCGACGTCAACTCCGCTCGTTCGTTCTCTGCGCCGTCTGAAGCTTTCCCGGCGCACTGCTGTCACGTGAGGGACCTGCGCCATTGTCTTTTCTAGGCATCTTTCGGCAGCACTGAGCGAACCCTCGCGACAAAGGCATGGAAGTCCCGCATGAACGTGCGCAGGAAATCGGCAGTGCTGTCGTTCGTGACCTCGCCGTCATCGGTGATCAGCCCCGGAGTGAATTGTATGTAGGCCTCCGGAGCATTCATCTGGGGAGAGTTGCAGAAACTGAGGACGCTGCGCAAATTCTGCTGGGCGACGGCTGTGCCTATCGCGCCCGGCGACGTGCCGATGACCGCCGACGGCTTGCGTGTGAACGAGTTGGTGCCGTAGGGGCGGCTCGCCCAGTCGATCGCGTTTTTCAGCCCGCCGGGTATGGACCGATTGTATTCGGGAGTGACGAACAGCACAGCGTCGACGGCCGCGATTGCGGCCTTGAATGCCTTGCCGGCCGGAGGGTAGTCGGCGTCGTAGTCGTAACTGTAGAGCGGCAGGTCCTTGAAGGATATCTCGGACATTTCAAGTTCCGGCGGGGCGAGCCGCACCAACGCCTTGGCGAGCTTGCGGTTGATCGAGTCCCTGGCGAGGCTGCCGATAAGATAGCCTACTTTATGCGTGGTCATGGCTTTCTCCAGTATCCCGCATGATAAAGGACGTATCATACGCAGAATTATCGGACGGGTCTCGTGTCCTTTGAGCGCAAACAACTATTCGCCGACGAACGTGACCGTCTCGGCGAGCGGGGCGCGGCCCGTACGGGCATAACCTACCGAAGGGTCCTCATAGCCGATCGACATACCGCAGAAGAGGATCAGCCCGTCCGGGGGTGACAGGACCTCCGCGACCGTCTCGCGAACCTGCGACCACGCCATCTGCGGGCAACTGTGCAGCCCTTCGGCCCGGAGCAGCAGCATGACGGTCTGCAGATACATGCCGACGTCGGCCCATTGGGGCAGGCCCAGGTCACGGTCAATGTAGCAGAACAGGGCGGCGGGCGCGCCGAAACAGTTCCAGTTGGCGATCGCTGCGCGCTGGCGCGCCTCCCAGTCCTCGCGCGCAATGCCGAGCGCGCTGTAGCGCTCCGTGCCGAAGGCTGACCGGCGCTCCCCGTAAGGGGATTTCAGCGCCGCCGGGTACATCTCATACTGCCGCTTGTCCCAGGCGTCGCCATGGGCCACGCGCTCGACGGCTGATGTCTTGAGTTCGGCCAGCGGCGCGCCGGTCATCACGTAAGTATTCCAAGGCTGGATGTTCGATCCTGACGGTGACCATGCCGCGGCAGCCAGCACGCGCTCAAGTACCTCCATCGCCACAGGCTGGTCTTTGAATCCGCGCACCGAGCGTCGGCTTGTGACTGCCTCATATACGTCCATGATCGCCTCCATGCCGCCGGGGCCGTTCGTTCCGTTCCTGATGTGGTTCATTATCTCCATTCGCAATGGAGGCGTAATCACACCGTGGTCTAGGCGGCGTACATCAAACGTACATCAGCGATCGACGCGTCCGAGGGGGCATATCAGCAGAATTGGAGACCAATCATGAGCCGGGCGATCAGCGTTCCGCCGTTTGCGTTAGGTGCCCACGGCTCGGGCACGTTCTGCCGCCCTACGACGATGTGATCCGAAGATGTCCGCGAGCGTATCGAGCATTGCCGTGACCGCGTCAGATTGAAGTGAATAGTAGATTGTCTGCCCAGCCCTTCGTGTCTGCACGAGTTCCTGGTCTCGAAGAATTGCCAGATGCTGAGAAGTCGAAGATTGGCTCAGCCCCACTTCGTCAGCCAGGACGGTCACGGACATTTCTCCTTCGGCCAACAGATGCAGAATGTGAAGCCGTTTGGAATTCCCCATGGCCGAAAGGAAGTTTGCTTCGTTGTCGAAAGCATCGGTTTTAGGGGAAGGCGCGACTGACGACTGATTGTTCAAGGCGAGATCTCCTTTGGGGAACCAAAGCCGGGTACGATGTCATATCCCCGAACTTTAATTTAGAGATAACGCAAGCGTGCGGGGCCGAAAGCCATTGCTGGCGCCGCATCGTCTTTTTTGGCGTGAATCGGATACGCCGTGCATCAAATGGACAGCCGGCGTCTTTCGTTCCTTGAAATGATTGAAGCTAACGCGCCCCCGCCTGGCGCATCTGCGCCGGCAGTGTTTCCCAGGCCCGGATCAGTTCGCCGATCGAGGCGGCCTCCATCTTGTGCATGACATTGCTGCGATGCAGCTTGACCGTCACTTCGCTGATGCCGAGATCGAAGGCGATCTGCTTGTTGAGCCGCCCGCGTGCCACCTCATGCAGAACCTCGCGCTCGCGCTGCGTCAGCGTCTCCAGCCGTTCGATATTGCGATTGGCGATCGCCGCTTCCGCCCGACGTTCGCCGTCGATGGCGATGGCTGCCGTCACGGCATCAAGCAGCGTCTGGTCCCGCGCCGGCTTGGTGAGGAAATCCACGGCGCCGGCTTTCATCGCCTGGACGGTCATGGGGATGTCGCCATGGCCGGTCAGGAAGATGATCGGTTTGGCAATGCCGTTTTCAGTCAGATGGCTCTGCAAGTGGAGGCCGCTTACCCCCGGCATGCGCACATCGAGGATCAAGCAGCCGGGTCTGTCCAATATATCCGCGTCCAGCAATTCGCGGGTCGAGGCAAAGCTGACGGGCTGGAAACCTGCCGACAGGATCAGCTCGGACAGCGCCTCGCGAATGGATGCGTCGTCGTCCACGATCATGACGAGCGGCTGATCCTCTTCACCTCCGCGCTGCACTGATAAAGGCGCCGATCTACGAACGAACGGCTGGTCAACTCTCATGTCACCCTCCATCTCTCGATTTCTGTAAGGCATTGGCGATGGCCGCGATCAGGGCCTGGGCATCGAATGGTTTGCGGAAGAATCCTCCGGCGCCTTGAGCACGGCCCTGATCCGCGATCTCGTGGCGGCCCGTGATCAGGAAAACCGGCAGCTCCGGACGTGATTTCCTGACGAGATCGCGAAGTTCGAAGCCGTCTATGCCGGGCATTCCGATGTCGGTGATAAGCAGATCAAGGTCCGACAGCCCGTTGACGAGCAGCGAGCCCGCCGACGAGAAGCTGCGGGAGACATAGCCCGCCGATTCCAGAAGGTCGCTCATTGATTCAAGGAGTCTTGGATCGTCATCGACAATTGCCACGACATGTTTTTTCTTGTTCATGTTCAATTCCCTCCCACCCGGCGCGAGTGGGTTATCGGTATTTCCAGTTTCTCCGCGATGCGCACGAGATCGGCGAGCGATGCCGCCGCCATCTTTTGCATCACGTTTCTTCTGTGGATCTGCAGCGTGACTTCGCTGATCCCCAGTTCTGCCGCCGCCTGCTTGTTGAGGAGGCCGCTGACGACGAGCGGCAACACCTCGCGTTCGCGCGGTGTCAAGTCGAGATAGTGTTGCCTCAGTATGCCGAGTTCGGCGCGCCCGGCTCTCTTTTCGCGATCCTGGGCGATTGCCGTCTGAATTGCCGCCATGAGATCCTCGTCGCTGAACGGCTTGGTGAGAAAATCCACCGCGCCCCGCTTGATGGCGCGCACGGAGGAGGGGATGTCACCATGGCCGGTGATGAAGACGATCGGCGGATGATCGCCATCAGCGATCTGTCTCTGCAGGTCGAGGCCGTTGATATCTGGCAGCTCGACATCGAGGATAAGGCAGGCGGGAACATCCGGCTTGTCGGCTTTCACATAGTCGCAGGCCGACTCGAAGGCGATGGCGCGAATGCCGTGCGAATCCAGCAGCTCGCCGAGAGCCTCCCGGATGCGTTCATCGTCATCCACGATGAAGACGATATGGTCACCGGTCGTCATGACGCTGCCTTCGTTTCGACGGGCAATGTAAAGATCAACGTCGCTCCGCGCGGTTGGTTCTTCTCCGTCCACAATCGTCCACCATGCAGCTCGACGATTGAGCGGCAGATCGCCAGCCCCATGCCCATGCCGTTTTCTTTTGTGCTGAAGAAAGGCTCGAACATTTTTTCAGGGAACTCGATGCCTCGCCCCAGATCGCGGACCTCTGTCTGGACGGCATTGCCGACTTGGTGCGAGCGTATCTCGACCACCCTGTCGCTTGTCGTGGCGTCCAAGGCCTCGATGCCGTTGCGGATGAGATTGATCAGAACCTGCTGGATCTGGATGCGGTCGATCGCCACGAACGGCAAGCTGTCGTCAACGTCGACGTCAATGCGGACGCGCCGCCGCCAGGCTTCGTCGGCCATCAGGCTGCGCACTTCATCGATGATGCCGGAGAGGGTGGTTTGAGCCCTCCTGTCCGCGGATTGTTTGAACAGGGCGCGAATACGGCTGACGACTTCGGCCGCCGAATTCGCGTCCCGGATGATGCGCTCGACCGTTCTCTGCGCCCGCTCCATGTTCGGCGGATCGGCCATCAGCCAGCGCTGGCAGGCATGGGAATTCGCCACCACGGCCGCAAGAGGCTGGTTCACCTCGTGCGCGATGGAGGCGGAAAGCTCCGCGAGGCTTGCTGCCTGGCTCGCCCGGGAAAGTCCTTCCTGTGTACGGCGTAGCTCTTCCTGCGCCTGAACCTCGCCGTCAATATCGAGATATATGACGTTCCACTGCACGATCGCGCCCTCGCCGTCGCGCATCGGCGCTGCCCGCGTTTCCACCCAGCGATAGTCGCCGTCGAACCGCCGCAGGCGGTGCCTGCGCGCATAGGATTCGCCGGTGGCGAGCGAATGGGCATATTTCTCCTTGACGTCGGCAAGGTCGTCCGGATGAACGCCGGCGTCGAGCGTCCCGGCCAATCGTGACTTGCCGGTCCCATCAAGGTCCTCGAGTTCGTATCCGAGAAAATCGCGAAGCTGCGGATTGCGATAGACAGGCTCTCCATCCGGAGCCGCGCAATCGATCATGACCGGCAAGGTTTCGACGATCTGCCAGAGCGAACGTTCTCTTTCTCGCAGCGCCTCCTCGACGCGCAGTTGGTCGTCGATATCATGAGAGAGGCCGTACCACTGGACGATCCGCCCGTTTTCGTCACGTAGCGGCTCGGCGCTGCCTTTCACCCAGCGGTAGACGCCATCGGCGCGCCGCAGGCGATATTGCTGCGAGAAGCGTTCGCCGGTGACGAGGGAATGGTTGAGCGCTTTAGCGAGGCTCTGCGCATCGTCCGGATGGACGGCGACTTCGATGAGAGCCGCCAGCCGGCTCATGCCGGGTTTCTCCATTTCAGCGACGTCGACACCGAGAAAGTCGATCAGGCGTTTGTTGAAAAAGGTCGGAGCGCCTTCCGGATTGAGCCGCCAGAGCAGGCTCGGAACCATGTCAACCAGCTGGGAGAGTTCCCGCTCCCGGTTGCGCAGTGCTTCCTGCGCGCGCATTTCATCGTCGATATCGACCGATATCACATACCATTGCACGATCTCGCCGTTTTGATCCCGCAGCGGCTCGGCACGCCCGTCGACCCAGCGATAGGCTCCGTCGAACCGGCGCATACGGTATTTTATCGAGAAGGGATCGCCGCTGGCGAGGGAATGGTGGACGGTATCAAGCAGCCTCGGTGCATCGTCGGGATGGACGAGAGTGTGAATGACCGACGAGAGACGGCTCATGCCCGGCCTGTCCATCTCGCCGACGTCGACACCGAAAAAGTCGATCAGGCGCTTGTTGAAGAAGACGGGTTCGCCTTTCGGCGTCAGGCGTCTGATCTGGACCGGGACCATGTCCACGAGCTGTGAGAGTTCGCGCTCGCGATCACGTAATGTCTCCAGCGCCCGCACCTCGTCATCGATGTCGAGGGAAACGCCGTACCATTGTACGACCTTTCCGTCGTCGTCGCGCCGCGGCTCCACCCTGCATTCGGCCCAGCGATACACGCCATCCTTTTCAAGCCAGCGAAACCGCATCGCAGTGCCGCTGCCGCTTTCGAAGCATTTGTGCAGCGTACGCTGCACGTCGGGCACCTCATCGGGATGGATGAGCTGCTGCAGCAGTTGGTCGATACGCGCCTCGCCAACGGCGTCGAAATCGGCGATCACGGCGCGGAAGTGATCCTGATAGCGTTTGTTGAAGTAGATTGACCCGCCCGTCGGCTCCACGCTCCAGATGCGGACAGGAACGGCGTCGATCATCTGCTGCAGCTGCTGTTCGTTTCGGCGCAAGGCCTCTTCGGCATGGACCTGATCGTCGATATCGTGGCAAAGTCCGTACCATTGGACGATGATCCCGGCTTGATCCCGCAACGGCTCGGCGCGGCTCGACATCCATCGATAGGCGCCGTCGGCACGGCGCAGCCGATAGCGCATCGCGAAGGTCTCGCCGGTGACGAGGCAATGGCCGAGCGCTGTCCTGAATTCGGCTGCGTCATCGGGATGAACGATGGCCTGGAGGACAGCTTCCAGCCGGCTCATCTCCGGTTGGTCGGAATCCGCCACGTCGAGGCCGAGGAAATCGACCATGCGCTTGTTGAAGAAGGTCGGCTCGCCCTCGGGTGTCAACCGCCAGACATGGCTCGGCACCATATCAACAAGTTGCGAGAGCTCTCGCTCCCGTTCGCGCAATGCTTCCACGCTTTGCTGCAACGAAAGCGTCGCCAGTTGATGCTGACGGGATATGGCGGCGACGATGAGTGCCGAAAGCGCAGAGATGGCCAGAAAAAGCTGCAGCATGATCTGCTTGTGTTTCTGGGATTCCGGATCGCCGGCGAACTGACCGGCGCCCGCTATCGTGAAGACCGCAGTAACTAGGGCCAGCAGCACGAGTGAGACCGCCGCGCCTTTGAACTGGAAGCGGACTGCGGCCCACAGAAGCGGCGGCATGATGATATAGGCGAAAGGAAGGTAGCCGCTGAGCGAAAGAGCGGCGACGGCGAGGAAGATAAGGCCGAGGACGCAAGCTTCCATCCATTGCGTAGTCGAGAGCTGCGGTCTGCCCTGCCAGTTGTGAAGCACGACCAGCGCCAGGGGCGCCACGATGAGGACGCCGGTAGCATCGCCGATCCACCATAGAGGCCATGCCGTCACGAAGGATTGCGACAGGATGCTGAACCAAGCGAGCGTTGCGCTTCCAATGGTCGCGCTGACCATCGGAGCAATCCCGGCCCCCAGTGCGACGAAAGAGAGCACTTCCTGGAGGCTTTCCAGCCGCACGGGCCGTTTCAGGACGCGGTTCACCAGCCAGGCTCCAACCACCGCTTCCAGAGCGTTGCCGACATAGATCAGGAAGGCGGCGAGCGGTGGACTGTGAAACCACAGGACGTTGCTGAACATCTCCGCCAGGCAGCCGGAAAGAACCCACCACGGCCAGCCGTATCCGGAACTGAGAATAAGCGTGGCGATGAAGAGCCCGCTCGCCGGCCAGATGGAAATCCCGGTTCCGGGTACGATCGCCAGAGATTGAGCGAAGCCGCAGGCGATGACATAGGCGAGGAAGAAAAGTGCGAGACGCAGGAATGGGGGGCGATGCGCCCAGGCACGCTCCATCCATCGCTCCGGCCTGACAGGCAAGACCGGTGCATCGTCAGCATGTCCTGCGGCAGTTGCTTTCCATTTCGGGGCCGGCGCGCTCATATTCGAACCGTAATCCTGCCGCACCACAACCGCAACTCATGGAAACCCATGCATTGCGCGGGAATGTAGCCGGATTCTTCGGCAGCCCGCGGGGTCGTCTGTCTTTCCGATTAGGCATCCTGGACTTTGGATTGGCTCCGCTATCCCCTGCGTCTCAGATGTCCGACCCTCAAGCACGATGGAAGGGGCCGGTCGTTCTGGTCATTCTACGTGCGCGCTGGCATGCAGACGAGATGCAACGGAGATGTCGACATGAAAATCATGGTGGCGGGAGCAAGCGGCCTTGTCGGATCGCAATTGGTGGCGGATCTGCGGCGCTCGGGCCACGACGTCACGGCCGCATCTCTGTCGCTCGGCGTCGATACGGTTAACGGCAGGGGCCTCGAAGCAGCAATGGCAGGTGCAGATGTCGTCATCGATGTGACCAATGCCGCCTCGTTCGGCGACAATTCAGCGCTCGACTTCTTCAAGGCCTCGACCAAGAACCTGCTTGCAGCCGCGGCCCATGCTTGCGTCCGGCATTATCTCGCCCTCTCCGTCGTTGGCACGCCGCGCCTCGTCGAAAGCGACTATTTCCGCGCGAAGGCGGTGCAGGAAAATCTCATCCGGGCCTCAAGCCGGCCCTACACGATCCTGCGCTCGACCCAGTTCTACGAATTCATAAATGGGGTGATCGACATCGGTGCCGAAGGCAACGTCGTTCGTTTGCCTCCGGCTTTGATGAGGCCGGTTGCAGCTCGCGACGCGGCCGCATTCCTGACTGAACTGGCAGGTGGAAATCCCCTAGGCGAGATCATCGAGATCGGCGGCCCCGACCAGCTCGGCATCGACGAAATCGCCCGGATCTATCTCGCCGCGAACCAAGACCAGCGGCAGGTGATAACCGATCCCTCCGTTTCGTATTTCGGCGTCGAATTGACCGGAGACGTGTTGCTTCCGGGTGCCGGAGCGCGCTTGGCGAGCCAGAAGCTCTCCGATTGGCTCTACCAGTCGATAGCGGCTTAGCTGCCACTGAGTTTTGCCGAATGCAGTAATACTTTCTTTCAGGAAGGTATTACCGAGGCGTCCGCTATGACCACGACCGTTACTGCGAAAGGGCAGGTGACGATTCCGAAGCCGGTACGGGACATGCTCGGCATCGTCCCTGGCAGCAAGGTCGATTTTCATCGTGCTGCCGACGGCGTGTGGTTCTGACGCGCGCCGACAAGAAACGACCGGCGAGCCGTTTCGAGAAGCTGCGCGGTCATGCCGGCAAGGGCCTCGATACGGACGCCATCATGGCTTTGGCGCGCGGAGAAACGGGACACTCGTCGATACCAATGTGCTCCTGGACCTCGTGACCGACCACCCGGAATCGGCGGACTGGTCTATAGCCCAGCTCGAGACGGCAAGTATCGAGGGCCCCCTTCTAATCAACGATGTAATTTAAGCCGAACTTTCGGTTCGATACGAAAGGATCGAGGCGCTGGAGGCTTCTGTGGAAGAGGCTGGCCTCCAGATGGTCGCGATGCCCAAACCCGCTTTGTTTCTTGCGGGCAAGGTCTTCACGCAGTATCGCAAGGCAGGCGGCATCCGCACCGGCGTGCTTCCTGATTTCTTCATCGGTGCTCACGCTGCCGTGCAACAGCTAACACTCATGACACGAGACCTCAACCGCTATCGCAGCTATTTCCCCTCGTTAAAGCTGATAGCGCCTGCCTTCTAGTCGTAACGCAGCGGGTGATATGTGAGCGCCAGAGCCTCATTCATGGGACCTCCGGCTGAAAAGCTCTTGTATGGCTCCAAACCCTTCGGCGGTTTATGCGATGGGGGGAAAGCGCATGGGTAGCAGGTATCGACGACATCCGGTGAGCGGCCTGCTGCAGCGGACGTTATAGGCTCTCCGGCTATCGCCTCGACCCAGCTGACGCAAACCGCAAGACGAAGAGCCTGAGCATTTTCCAACCCGAGAGGGGTTCCGACGGGCTTCTGGTGATCAACGGCAACAACTACCTGAAAGACGACGGACAATAGTCGGATCGAGCAGTTCCGTCCGGCTGGTGGCATCGCAAAAATTCGATAAATTTCATGTGCATAACAATGCCGCAGGCCTTGCCCGGCAGTGCCATGGGCGGCGGCGAATCACTTGCCCAAGCATCCGCAAATCCGCCGGTTTCCTGGCCCTGCTTTGCCCGCCGCGACATGCGTTTTAGTTAAGCATTTGTAATTCGGTCACGAATCGCGGCATATAGTAACTGCGCAACTGAAGCGCTTTCGTTCAAAATTGCGCAGTTACTTGGGAAAACGATCATGCAGCCGAGTCTTGCTCTCCAAGACGATCAAGAGCATCTCCCGTCGCTTCTGGCAACAGATGCGAAGGAGTTGTCCTATCAACTCCAGCAGCATCAGGCAAAAATCTTTCCCCCGCTTTCCCAGAAGACGATCAGGACCTTCTCGCCTGCGGAAGCCGCAGCTTTCATCGGCATCGGCGAAGGCTATCTCAGGCAGGTGGCGGCAGACGGCCATGGCCCGGATCCGCTGGCAAATGGACGCCGACTCTATAGTGCAACCGACATGGACCGGATCCGCCGCGTCCTCGACGAGCGTAATGGCACGCCGAAATATGTGCCGGCCCGCAGGCCGGGCGAGAAGCTGCAGATCGTCTCCGTGATGAATTTCAAGGGCGGCTCGGGCAAGACCACGACCGCGGCCCATCTCGCGCAATTCATGGCGCTCCGGGGCTATCGTGTGCTCGCCGTCGACCTCGACCCCCAGGCGTCCTTGTCCGCGCTGTTCGGCCACCAGCCGGAGTTCGACGTCGGTGAAGGCGAAACGATCTATGGCGCGATCCGCTATGACGATCCGCGCCCCATAGCCGACATCGTGCGCGCCACCTACACGCCGAACCTGCATCTCATTCCCGGAAATCTCGAGCTGATGGAATTCGAGCACGAGACTCCGAAGGCGATGGCTTCGGGCACGGCGGAGACGATGTTCTTCGCCCGTATCGGCGAGGTCTTGACCGACATCGAAAGCCTCTATGACGTAGTGGTCATCGACTGCCCGCCGCAGCTTGGCTTCCTTACGATGTCGGCGCTCTGCGCGGCGACTTCGGTCCTAATCACGGTTCATCCGCAGATGCTAGATGTCATGTCGATGTCGCAGTTCCTGACCATGACAAGCGAATTGATGACGGTTGTGGAGAAGGCCGGGGGGCGCACCAGCTACGACTGGATGCGCTATCTTGTAACGCGGTTCGAACCGAACGACGGCCCGCAAAGTCAGATGACCGGCTTCATGCGGGCGATCTTCGGCAATCGCATGCTGCACAACGCGATGGTGAAGTCGACGGCGGTCGCCGACGCCGGCGTGACCAAGCAGACACTCTACGAAGTCGAGCGGTCGCAGTTCACACGTGGAACCTATGATCGGGCGCTTGAGTCGCTGAACCTCGTCAATGGTGAGATCGAAGCGCATATTCGCTCCACCTGGGGAAGGAGATAAGATGGCGCGCAAGAACCTCATCGAAGTTTCCGCACCGAGCCCGGCACGGGTGGAAGCGGTCGCGCCGCGCGACACTCGTCCGATTGCCGGCTTCGTGCCGCAGGAGCGCAGCGGCGGACCGGTTGGCGGCATCACCAAGACGCTCGGCAACATCACTGAAAAGATGGAACGCGCCAGCGAACTGGAACGGCAGCTTGCTGCTGGCCAGATGATCGTCGAGCTCGATCCCGGACTGATCGACGCTTCCTTCGTCAGCGATCGCCTGGCGATCGACGCGGCTGAACTCGCCGAGCTGGTCGAGCAGATCCGCGAGCATGGGCAGCAAGTCCCGATCCTCGTGCGTCCGCATCCGGAAGCCAAAGGCCGCTATCAGGTCGCCTATGGCCATCGCCGCCTGGCGGCGACGAGAGAGATCGGCGTCAAGGTGCGCGCGGTCGTCCGCGATCTGACTGACGGCCAGCTTGTCGTCAGCCAGGGGCAGGAAAACAGCGCCCGGACCAATCTCTCCTATATCGAGCGCGCGCTCTTTGCGTCGCGGCTCGGGGAACGCGGCTTCGGCCGCGACGTCATCATGGCGGCGCTAAGCGTCGACAAGGCGGCGCTGTCGAGGATGCTGATCGTCATACGGCAGGTTCCCTTGACGCTCATCAACGCCATCGGCGCGGCACCTGAGATCGGCAGGCGGCGATGGCTGGAATTTGGCGAGCAGCTGGAAAATGCGGATGTCGACAAGATCATTGCGGAGTTGTCCGCGGACGACACGCGCAAAATTTCGAGCGATGAGCGGTTTCACCGGGCGTTTGTCCTGGCAACGAAGAAGGCCGCGGCACAGAAGCCGACAATCGTCAAATCCGAGGTCGACGGCGTGCCGGTGACAGTCAAGAAAACGGCCTCTGGTGCCACCTTCGTCTTCGACAGCAAGAGCGCACCCGGCTTCGATCAATTCGTCCAGGAACGGCTGCAGGGGCTGTTTCAGGAGTTCAACAAGCACAGAGGAGCGTAGCGCGCAAAAGAAAAAGGCCCCCAACGACGCCGTCGTGGAAGCCCTTCTCAGATCTTAAGCACATCGAGAATCGCATTTCCACGAATCACAGTCAAGCGTCTTAGGCACCAAATTGGTGGATGGTTTTCTTTTGCCTGAACGAAGGTGAAGGCAATGGAGAGTGGATATGTGACGACGCCCTTTGGGCGGCGGCCGATGACGCTCGGCATGCTGGCGAACCAGCAACGGGCCGAGACAATCGAGCCGGGGATGAAACGCAGCAAGTGGAAATTGTTCAGGGCAATTTGCGAGGCGCGGCCGGCACTCGGCGTAACCGATCGAGCGCTGACGGTGCTCGATGCGCTTCTGACCTTCTACCCCAATGACGAAATTTCCGAGGAAAACGGCCTCATTGTCTTTCCCTCGAACGCGCAGCTTTCGCTTCGCGCCCGGGGAATGACGCCGGCGACGCTGAGGCGGCATCTTGCCGTGCTGGTCGAGGCCGGCCTGATCCTGCGCAAGGACAGCCCGAACGGAAAGCGCTATGCGCGCCGCGACAGGGAAGGAGCGATTGGCGAAGCCTTCGGCTTCAGCGTCTCTCCACTGCTCGCACGTGCGGTTGAAATCGAAAGCCTGGCAGCCCAAGCCGTCGCCGACCGAGAGCTACTGAGGGCGACCAGGGAGCGCCTGACGATCTGCCGGCGGGATATCTCCAAGCTGATTTCGGCAGCCATCGACGAAGCGGTTCCCGGCGACTGGGAGCAGATGACGATGATGTTTCGCGCACTTGTCGCCAGGATTCCGCGAGTGGCAAGCGTCGAGGAACTGACGGCACTGCTCGATGAGATGGGGCTGTTGCGCGACGAAGCTGTCAACCTGCTGGAAAGACATATTAAAACAGAAAAAATCGACGGCAATGAGTCTCAAGTTGAGCGTCACAAACAGAATTCAAATCCCGACTCCATATCTGAACTTGAACCAAGCTTCGAAACGAAGCAGGGCGAGAAGGCAGTGCTCGACAAAGACCCGAATGCCGGGCCGCTTGGCGAGGCAAGACGTGAGCAGGCGAGGACGTCTACAGGAATGGGCAGCAAGGCTGCGGGCAGGACCGCTTCGCCGGCCGGCAATAGCCTGAAATCCTTCCCGCTCGGCCTCGTCCTCCAGGCTTGCCCTGGAATCGTAGACTATGGGCCGGGCGGAACGATCGGCAGCTGGCGAGACCTGATGTCGGCCGCCGTCATTGTGCGCTCGATGCTCGGCATCAGTCCTTCGGCCTACGAGGAAGCTTGTGTGGGCATGGGACCGGAGAACGCTGCGACAGTCATCGCCTGCATTCTGGAAAGGGGAGGGCATATCAATTCGCCCGGTGGTTATCTCCGCGATTTGACTCGCAGGACCGAAAAGGGCGAGTTCGCGATCGGCCCGATGCTGATGGCGCTTGTGCGGGCCAATGGTGGGCCAAGACGCTATGCCGGCTGATGGGTCGACGGCAGTGGTGTGGCTGCAGCAGCCGGAAATTTTGTTCCAACTGGCGGCTTGGCGAATGGCTTCGGCTCAGGAAGTGGTCGCTACGACAGGCGTCAATGGCTACTTGGTCAGCGCGGCGCTGTGGTGCTTTCCCGCAGGATCAGCTCGACCGGCCACAATTCGTGGATCTCGTCTGCGGCCCGCCCAGCGATAAGCTGGAGCGTTAGCTCAGCGCAGCGCGTTCCCGCCGCACGCATGGAGGATCGCGTGGTCGAGAGCGACGGCACCATATTTTCGGCCGTCAGATAAGGGAAGACGTCGTCGTGGGCGATAACGGAAACGTCCTGTCCCACCGTCATCCCAAGCGAACGAACGGCGCGGTAGACACCAAGCGCTGTCATGGTGGAACCGGCAACGATGGCGGTTGGTGCATTCGTACTCTCGAGAAAAGAGCGGGCATGGCGAAAGCCGCTCTCGTCGGAGAATTTATCGCAGACCATCAGGTTGGGATCGGCGGTGAGCCCACGCTCCTGATGGGCTATGCGAAATCCCTGCTCGCGATGGATCGAATAGGTCTTGCCCCGCAGGCCATTGATCATGGCAACGCGGCGGTGCCCGAGATCGAGCAGGTGTTCGGTGGCTCGGCGCACGGCACCTTCATTGTCGATGTCGAGCCAGGCATGAACGTGCTCGGTCTCGGAGCGGCCGTGGACCAGGAAAGGCACGCCGAGGCTGTTCAGCATCTCGATCCGTGGGTCCCTGGGGCGTGGCGAATGAATGATCACTGCATCCACCCGGCGGCTTTCGACCAGGCGTCGATAGGCCTGGATCTCGTCGTCATCATTGTGTGCGGTAATAGGTGTGATGAGAATATCCGTATCGGCCGTTTCCAGGCGCTGCGCCATCCCAGACACGAATTCAGCGAAATGAATTTCTCCCGAACGTCCCATCATAACGCCTATCGCTCCGGCTCGTCCGGTCTTTAGGCGCACGGCATTGATATCGGGACGATAGCCGAGCCGCATTGCTTCGCTAGCAACCCGTGCGCGCGTGGCTTCGCTCACCTCCGGATAGCCGCTGAGTGCACGGCTGACCGTTGTCGGAGAAAGCCCTAGCTGCTTTGCAAATTCACGAAGTTTCATCGGTGTCTTCTTTGTCCGGGAAATCAATGGACGATGCGTTGGCGATACGCAACGGGCAAGTGCCAATTCGATGCAAATTGAAAACGTTTTAAATTTTTTACTTTTAAATTTGAGCTACAGAGCTGAAAATCACGCCTTAAGCGTGGTGCCAGGATCATTTCCCGTCAATCACCTGCAACTCTAAAGAGCTGATTTGGTGTCTTGACGCCGCAAATGGCTTCTGTAATGGTCCGTTTGCCAAATCGATTTCAATTTCTGGGAGGAGATTATGAATAAGTTTGCTCTGGCTATATCCGCGCTCGGCGTCGCTATCGCCGCCGGCCAGGTCCATGCCGCTGAAATTTCGTTTGCCGCCAATACCACGGGGAAAAACGTCGAATTCCTGAACAAGCAGCTCGCAATTTTTGAGAAGAACACCGGCAATCAGGTCAAGCTCGTCACCATGCCATCGTCAAGCAGCGAGCAGTTCTCCCAATATCGCTTGTGGCTTGCGGCCGGAAACAAGGACATCGACGTCTATCAGACCGACGTCATCTGGGCGCCACAGCTCGCCGACCAGTTCATCGATCTCAAGGAGTCCACCAAGGACGTGGTCGACCAGTTTTTCCCGTCCATCATAGCCTCGCAGACTGTCGGTGGCCGCCTCGTGGCGCTGCCGTTGTTTACCGATGCGCCGGCGCTGTTTTACCGAAAGGACCTGCTTGAGAAATATGGCAAGCAGCCGCCGAAGACCTGGGACGAGATGGCCGCAACCGCCAAGGAGATCCAGGATAAGGAACGGCAGACCGGACAGAAGGATGTCTGGGGCTACGTCTTCCAGGGCAATTCCTACGAAGGGCTTACCTGCAACGCGCTGGAATGGGTGAAGTCGTCGGGCGGCGGCCAGATCGTCGAGCCCGACGGAATGATCTCGATCAACAACGAGAAGGCAGCGGCAGCGCTTGAACGCGCCAAGGGATGGATCGGCACGATCTCGCCGCCCGGCGTGCTCGCCTATCAGGAAGAAGAATCGCGTGGTGTCTGGCAGACCGGCAACGCTGTCTTCATGCGCAACTGGCCCTATGCCTATTCCCTCGGCAATGGCGCCGACAGCGCCGTGAAGGGCAGGTTCGACGTGATGACGCTGCCGGTTGCGGCCGCCGGCGACAAGCCGTCCTCGACACTCGGCGGCTGGAACCTGGCGGTTTCGAAATATTCCGAAAAGCAGGAAGCAGCGATCGCCCTCGTAAAATTCCTGACGTCGAAGGACGTTCAAAAGGCCCGTGCCATTGAGCTGTCCAATCTGCCGACACTGACCGACCTTTATGACGACAAGGATGTTGCCGCCGCACAACCCTTCATGCCCAACTGGAAGCCCATCTTCCAGGACGCGGTGCCGCGTCCTTCGGCGACAGCCAAGGTAAAGTACAACGAAGTATCCTCGAAGTTCTGGACGGCAGTGCATAACACACTGTCCGGCAGCGGCTCAGCCGCCGAAAACCTCGAGCTTCTCGAAGCCGACCTGACGACCCTCAAGGGTGACGCCTGGTGAGTATCGGGACCGGCGGCCCTTCAGGTCGTCGGTCCAGTCTCCGCGCGGCTGAACAGGGGATAGGCTTTTCATGACTGAAATCGTAGTTCCACAAGCAGTTGAACCCAGGGTTTCCAACCTCAGAGCCTCTACGGAACTGCGATCTGAGCGCATCCGATCGGCCTGGGTGTTCCTCGCGCCGACACTGTTGATCCTGGCAATCGTCGCCGGCTGGCCGCTCTTCAGAACGATTTATTTCAGCTTTACCAATGCGTCACTCAACGACCTTGGCAATGCGCAATTCGTCGGCTTCGCCAATTATCTGTCGTGGGTGACACTGAAGAGCGGAAAGACCGTCTATCGCGGGCTGCTCGCCGACCCTGTCTGGTGGAATGCCGTCTGGAACACGGCTAAATTCACTCTCCTTTCGGTCGCGATCGAAACCATGCTCGGCTTGATCGTCGCGCTGGTGCTGAACGCGCAGTTCGTCGGGCGGGGAATCGTTCGGGCCGCAATCCTTATCCCTTGGGCGATCCCGACCATCGTATCGGCCAAGATGTGGGCCTGGATGCTCAACGACCAGTTCGGCATTCTCAACGATGTTCTGCTCGGCTTGGGCCTGATCAGCGAGAAGATCGCCTGGACCGCCAATCCGGAAACGGCGATGATCGCCGTGCTGATCGTTGACGTCTGGAAAACGACACCCTTCATGGCGCTTCTGATCCTTGCCGGGCTGCAGATGGTTCCAGGAGACATCTACGAAGCGGCCAAAATTGATGGCGTCAATCCGATCAAGGTCTTCTGGCGTCTGACGCTGCCGCTGATCCGGCCTGCCATCATGGTTGCCGTGATCTTCCGGATGCTGGATGCGATGCGCATCTTCGACCTGATCTATGTACTGACGCCCAACAATGCGCAGACGAAGACCATGTCGGTCATGGCGCGCGAGAACCTGTTCGACTTCGACAAGTTCGCCTATGGCGCTACCGCGTCGACGGTGCTTTTCCTCATCATCGCTTCCGTCACCATCCTTTATATCTGGCTCGGCCGCGTCAGGCTCGGCGGGGAGGAACGCTGATGCTGCTTTCGCTCACCAGGAATACGCTCTTCTACCTGCTCGTCACGATCATCGTCATCATTGCGGTATTTCCGTTCTATTACGCGATCCTCACGAGCCTGAAGACTGGGACGGCCCTTTTCAAAGTCGATTACTGGCCGACCTCGATCTCTTTCCGCAACTATGCTTCCGTGATGGGCCAGGGCGGCTTCGTCCGCAGTCTTGCGAATTCCGCGATGATCGCCTGCGTCGTGGTCTCAGCTTCGCTGTTGCTTTCGATTACCGCTTCGTTCGCTTTGGCCCGGGTGCACTTCCGCGGACGGGCGTTGTTGATGCTGACCATCCTCTCGGTCTCGATGTTTCCCCAGATTGCCGTGCTTGCGGGACTGTTCGAACTCATTCGCTGGATCGGCATCTTCAACACGCCCTTCGCGCTGATCTTTTCCTACATGATCTTCACGCTGCCGTTCACGGTCTGGGTGTTGACGACCTTCATGCGGGAGTTGCCGATCGAAATCGAGGAGGCGGCGATCGTCGATGGTGCATCGCCATGGGTAATTGTCACCCAGGTGTTCATGCCGTTGATGTGGCCGGCGCTGGTGACGACCGGACTGCTCGCCTTCATCACCGCCTGGAACGAGTTTCTTTTTGCGCTGACGTTCACATCCTCCGATACGCAGCGAACTGTGCCGGTCGCCATCGCCCTGCTTTCGGGCAACAGCGAATTCGAAATCCCCTGGGGCAACATCATGGCGGCTTCGGTGATCGTCACCGTGCCGGTTGTCGTGCTTGTTTTGATATTCCAGCGCCGGATCATCTCGGGGCTGACCGCCGGCGGCGTGAAGGGTTGAAGGAGTAGGACATGGCAGAAATCCGATTGGAAAATATCCGCAAGAGCTTCGGCGCCTTCGAGGTGATCAAGGGCGTAACGATGGACATCCGCCGAGGCGAGTTCATGGTGTTCGTCGGGCCTTCGGGATGCGGCAAGTCCACGCTGCTGCGGCTGATCTCCGGCCTCGAGGACATTAGCTCGGGAACCCTTTCCTTCGACAACGAGACCGTGAACCGGCACGCGCCCTCTAAGCGAGGGATCGCCATGGTGTTCCAGTCCTACGCGCTCTACCCGCATATGACGGTGTTCGACAACATGGCTTTCGGCATGAAACTTTCCGGGAGCAACAGAGACGAATGCCGCCAACGCGTCGAACAGGCCGCCGGCATGCTGCAGCTCTCATCCTACCTGGACCGCCTGCCGCGACAGCTTTCCGGCGGACAGCGTCAGCGCGTCGCCATCGGCCGGGCGATCGTACGCGATCCCAAGGTCTTTCTTTTCGACGAGCCGCTGTCCAATCTCGATGCGGCGCTTCGCGTCGCGACGCGGCTTGAGATCGCCAAGCTTCATCGCAGCATGCACGGCACGACGATGATCTATGTGACGCATGATCAGGTCGAGGCAATGACGCTGGCCGACCGGATCTGCGTGTTGAGGGACGGCGTCGTCGAACAGATCGGCACCCCGCTGGAGCTTTACGAAAGCCCGAATTCGGTCTTCGTCGCCGGCTTCATCGGTTCGCCAAAAATGAACTTTCTGTCTGGCGGGCTGGCACAGCCCTATGACAGCCATACGATCGGTGTACGTGCGGAGCATGTTTGCATCACAGCCGAGTCGCCGGTTTGGAGCGGCACGGTCATCCATTCGGAAATCCTCGGCTCCGATAGCTTCGTTTACTTGGATATCGGGGCCGATGAGCCGCTTGTCGTGCGGGAAGCCGGTGTCTCCCGTCATGAGCCGGGCCAGACACTTGGCCTGGCGCCACTTGCCGGCCACATCCACCGTTTCGACCGGTCCGGCCGGGCGCTCGAACGTGAATCCATGCGGGCTGCTTGATCTTCCAAGCATCGATGTCTTTCCCAGGCTCGATCCGCTTCTAATATAAGGAGAAAACGACATGACCATACGCACCGTTGTGTGGGGAGAGAATATTCACGAGAATACCAATGCGATCGTCCGGGGCATCTATCCCGAGGGCATGCATACGACGATCGCGAATGCGCTGAATAAGGATCCCGGCATCTCGGCGACGACGGCGACGCTGCAGGAGCC